>JASLMH010000160.1 GCA_030746635.1 Alphaproteobacteria bacterium
CGCCCTGCGAACCGCGCCTACCCACGGGGCCTGGAGGGCCGGTCAAATGGTTCAGATTACCCGCGACATGCTCTAGGGCTTTCGCCGGCGGCTGCCGCCAGACTGCCGGCGGCCTCGTCGATCAGGCGTTCGAGTACCTGCCGTGCTGGTGGCACGTCGGCGATCACGTCGACGCCTTCGCCGGCCCAGACCACGCGGGTCTCAAGGTCTTGCGCGGCGGCGGCTTTTTCATAGGCGCCTTTCACCGCCGGCAGTTCCGCCGCCAGGGCAGCCTCGTTGCCGTGCCAGCGATCGCTCAAGGCGTTGCGCAGCGCCCGGCCGTCATAACCCTCGGGCCAGGCCGGTCCGCGCACCAGATCGAAAACGCCGGTCCGCAGGGTGTCGTCGCCGCTGGCGTTGGCGATCGCCTGCTTGGCCGGATCGGCGTCGTTGGCCTCGCTGGAGGCATAGAACCGGGTACCGATCAGGGCGCCGGCCGCGCCCAGGCTCAAGGCCGCCGCCAGGCCGGCGCCATCGGCGATACCGCCGGCCGCCACCACCGGTGTCGCCGCCGCCACCTCCACCACCGCCCTGGTCAGGGCCAGGGTGCCGCGTCCCGGCCGGCCGTGGCCGCCGGCTTCCTGTCCCTGGGCGACGATCACGTCGGCGCCGGCCGCCATCGCCAACCGCGCCTCGTCCAGGGTGTTGACCTGGCAGATCAGCGGGATGTTGGCCGCCGTCACCACTTCGCCCAGCGGCCGGGGATCGCCGAACGACAGCATGATCGCCGCCGGCCGGTGTGCTAGGGCCATGTCCAGAACCTCCGTCCGATCCTGCAAGGCCCAGGTGATGAAGCCGATGCCGATCCGCGCCGAACCGGCGGCGATCAGTTCGCCGCGCAGCCAGTCCGGATCGCCATAGCCGCCGCCGATCAGGCCCAGGCCGCCGGCGTCGCTGACGGCGGCGGCCAGGCGGCCACCGGCGACCATCGCCATCGGCGCCAGCAACACCGGGTGGCGCAGGCCGAACAGGTGGGTCAGCGGCGTCTCGATGCCGGCCGCCCGGTCGGTCGGGACGCTAGACATCGATCGGCCAGGCGGTACGGATTGGCTCGCTGCCGTCCCAGTCTTCGGCGGCGGCCCGGATGCGTTCGAACATGCGGCCCTTGCGGCCGCTCTTTTCGGACAGTTCGATCACCGTGCCGGGATGGGCCTCGGTGTCGAAATAGACGAAGCGGCCGTCGCTGCCCACCTCGCCCGACTGCCCGATCGGCCAGCCCAACTCGGTGGCAGTGGCCAGGTCGCGGTCGAAGTGGTCGGTCCAATAGGCCATGTGCTGCAAACCCTCGCGCCCGGCGTCCAGGAACTCGCGGTACATCGATGGCGCGTCGTTGCGCTGCTGGATCAGCTCGATCTGCAGCGGCCCGGAATTGGCCAGGGCGATGGAGACGTGCAGGTCGGCCGGTTGGCCGCGGTGCATAAAGCGTTTGATCGGCGCCCGTTCGACATAGAACCACGGCCCGATGCCCATCACCTCGATCCAATGGCGCATCGCCGCATCGATATCGCGGACGACGTAGCCGTTCTGCGTGACGCCGCCGAAATGCCTGCTCATCGGCCCAGATCCAGTCCCCATTGCCGATCCCTATTCTCGCGCCGGGGCGGTTTCGGCACAAGGCCCAGGCGGGTGGTCAAGGCCAACCGGATCATGTCTCGTACCCCCTTTAGGGGAGGAGTGACACGTATGACGGCTTTGCAGGTTTCTCGGCAAGGAGCGTGGTCCGCCGCGATGCTGGCGCATCGCAAGGGCCGCGGGACGCCGTCCGAGGGGCCTGCAAAGCCGCCCTTCGGGTCGCCCCCTCGTGCCCGCCGGCGGCGTCGGCGGCGTATTGCCGATGCCCCACATCGCCTGCACGCCCCCTCCTACCCGGCGGGCCCGAGGAGGCGATCAGACGTATCACTCCTCCCCTAAAGGGGGTACTAGTGCGGGCCATGTCGAGGCTGGTTTTTTTGGAGCAGGCCGGCGGTGTCGTGCCGCCCAACGATCCTGATCGGGCGGCGATGGCCCTGGACGATTTGCGTCAGGCCGCCGCGGCGTTGGACGATGCAGCGGCGGGCCGTGTCGTGCTTGGGCTGTGCGAAGATCCGGCGGCGGCGGCGCTGCTGGCGGGCGTGTTCGGCAACAGCCCCTTCCTGACCCGCTCGATCCTGACCGAGGCGGCGTTTCTGCCGCGCCTGTTCGGGGCGCCGGCGGATAACACCTTGGCCTGGCTGTTGCAGGGGCTGGCCGTTGACCTGGACGCCGCCGACGGCATGGACCAGGTGATGCGCCACTTGCGGGTGGCGCGCCGGCGGGTGGCTATCCTGGTCGCGTTGGCCGATATCGGCGGAGCCTGGGGCACCGACCGGGTGACCGACGCGCTGTCCGATTTCGCCGATGCGGCGATCGGCGGCGCGGTGCGCTGGCTGTTGCGGCAACTGGGCGAAAGGGGTGACTTGCTGTTGCCCGACGCCGCACGGGCGGAGGTCGGCAGCGGCCTGGCGGTGCTGGGCATGGGCAAGCTGGGCGCCCGCGAACTGAACTATTCATCCGATGTCGACCTGATCGTGCTGTTCGATCAGGAGGTCGTGCCCTATGCCGGCAAGGACAGCCCGCAGGCCTGTTTCATCCGGCTGGTCAAGGATCTTGTGAAGCTGCTGCAGCAGCCGACCGGCGATGGCTATGTGCTGCGCACCGACCTGCGCCTGCGGCCCGATCCGGGCGCCACGCCGGCGGTGATCTCGATGGCGGCGGCCGAGCAGTACTACGAGAGCCTCGGCCAGAACTGGGAGCGCGCGGCGATGATCAAGGCGCGGCCGGTGGCCGGTGACCTGGCCGCCGGCGCGGCCTATCTGGAGCGGCTGCGGCCGTTCATCTGGCGCCGCAACCTGGATTATGCCGCGATCGAGGACATTCATTCCATCAAGCGGCAGATCCACAGCCACCGCGGCCACGCCGATATCGCCGTCGAGGGGCATAACATCAAACTGGGTCGGGGCGGCATCCGCGATATCGAGTTCTTCGCCCAGACCCAGCAACTGATCGCCGGCGGGCGCGATCCCGGGTTGCGCGCGCCCGCCACCTGCGACGCCATCGCCGCCCTGACGGAGGCCGGCTGGATCACCCCGCCGGTGGCCGAGGAAATGGTCGCCGCCTATGACTACCTGCGGCGGCTGGAGCATCGCCTGCAGATGATCGGCGACGAGCAGACCCAGGCGATGCCCAAGATCGCCGACGGCGTCGCCCATGTCGCCAATTTCATGGGCCATGCCGATCTGGCATCGTTCCGTGACGAGCTGTTGGCGCATCTGGACCGGGTGCAGCGGCACTACGCCAACCTGTTCGAGACCGCGCCCGCCCTGTCCGAGGGCGGAAACCTCGTGTTCACCGGCACCGACGATGATCCCGAGACCCTGGACACGCTTGAAGCCATGGGTTTCAGCGGCGCCCAGGGGGTGTCGGCCACCATCCGGGGCTGGCACCACGGCCGCTACCGGGCCACCCGCACCAGCCGCAGCCGCGAACTGCTCACGACGCTGATGCCGGCGCTGTTGCAGGCGATCGCCTCGACCGCCAACCCGAACGCCACGTTGGGCCGGTTCGACCGGTTCCTCAACGGCCTGCCGTCCGGGGTGCAGCTTTTTTCGATGCTCAGCGCCCGGCCGCAACTGCTCGGCCAATTGGCCGAGATCATGGGCAGCGCGCCGCGCCTGGCCAACTACCTGGGCGAAAACTCCGGCGTTCTCGATGCCATGATCGGTGACGACTTCCTGGCCGAACAGCCATCGCGGGAGGAACTGGCGGGGCGACTGTCGGGGGCGCTTGCCGGCAGCGCGGTATTCGAGGATGTGCTGGACACCACCCGGCGCTGGGTCAAGGAACGCAAATTCCAGTTGGGTGTGCAGATCCTGGGCGCGACCATCGACGCCGATGGTTCGGGGCAGGCCTACGCCGCCATGGCGGAGGGGGCCATCGCCGGCCTGCTACCCCGGGTGAACGACTATTTCGCCGAGCGGGAGGGCCATGGCCGGATCGCCGACGGCGGCATGGTGGTGCTGGCGATGGGTAAGCTGGGCAGCCGCGAAATGACCGCCGAATCCGATCTCGACCTGATCTTCCTCTATGACTACGGCGACGGCGACGGCGACGGCCAATCGGACGGCCGGCGGCCGCTGATGGGGC
Organism: Alphaproteobacteria bacterium; assembly: GCA_030746635.1. Classification (GTDB taxonomy): domain Bacteria; phylum Pseudomonadota; class Alphaproteobacteria; genus JASLMH01. The sequence goes on from JASLMH010000160.1 coordinate 4,201, forward strand.
AGCAATACTTCACCCGGCTTAGCCAACGCCTGATCAACGCCATCACCGTGCCCACCGCCGAGGGCAAGTTGTTCGAGGTCGACATGCGCCTGCGCCCCTCGGGCAAGTCGGGTCCGGTGGCGACCCGGATGTCGGGTTTTCGCGACTATCAATGCGACGAGGCCTGGACCTGGGAGCACATGGCCCTGGCCCGGGCGCGGGTGGTCGCCGGGCCGGCGGAGCTGGCGGCGCGGGCGCGCTCGGCGATCGACGAGGCCTTGCGCAAGCCGCGCGACCGGGCCGCCACCGCCCGTGACGTGGCCGAGATGCGCCAGCGCCTGGCCCGCGAAAAACCGCACGACAATCCCTGGGAGTTGAAGCTCGTGCGCGGCGGCCTGCTGGACATCGAATTCATCGCCCAGTACCTGCAACTGGCCCACGCCGCCGTCCGCCCGGAGGTGCTTAACCCCACCACCTGCGCGGCGCTGTCGGGAATGGCCGAGGCGGGGATACTGGATGCCCGGGTGGCCGAGGAATTGATCGCCGCGTCCCGGCTCTACCGCTCGCTGATGGCGGTGTTCCGGGTTGCCGTGGAGGGCGAGTTCCATCCCGACGAGGCGCCGGCCGGCCTGGCCGCGGTGATCCTGCGCACGGCGCAGACCGAGGACTTGGCGACCCTGGAAAGGCAATTGCTGACGACCCAGCAACGGGTGCTGGCGCATTTCGCGGCCATCGTCGAGGCGGCGGCCGAGGGTTGAGATCGATGGTTCAGGGCAGATCGATGGGCAGGGCCACCAAGGGACCTTCCAGGCCGTAGTGCTCCGCCGGCGGTAGAGCTTCCACCGCCCTGACCATGCGGCCGTCCAGTCCCATTGCCCTATCGGCGATGGCGACGATCCGTCGGTTCGGCTTGGCATGCGGCGCCAGGGCGCGTAGTTGCCGCGCCGCCTGTTCCTCGCGGCCTTCGTTGTAGAGGCACAGGATCGTCAGGGCGGCGGCGGTGGAGCGGCTGACGCCGGCATAGCAATGCACCATCATCGGGCCGTCGCGGTTCCAGCGGTCGGCGAAATCGAGGATTTCCTCCACGTGCTCGAGGCTCGGCGCGATGTAGCCGGCAAAGGGCTGCACCACGTCGTCGACCTCCAGGTGCAGATGGCGATCCCGATCGATGCCGTCCGGCGTGCGCGGCACGCCTTCGACGCCCAGCAGCGACAGCACATGGGTGGCGCCCAGTTCCGTCGCGCGTTCCTCCATGGTCTGCCAGGAACAGATGTACAGCACCTTTTTTCCCTACCTTGCTAGCCCCGGAAGAAGGGCCCGTTAATCTTTCTTAACATGTTTCCGTTATACCGGAAGGTGACCTCGCCGGTGATTCACAACGGCCAATACCCGTCAGCCGGCGAATTGGAGAAACCAATGTCGGCGTTGCTCGAACATAACCAAAACCTGGCGCACAACCTGCTCGAAACCCTTGGTTTCGACCGGGCGCTGCACGTGGCCAACCAGTATGGCTGGTACGCGGTGGCGGAAGAGATCGCGCGCCTGCGCCAGACCGCACGGCCGACCGTCCACTAGACGGTCCAGCCGGATCCCGGCGTCCTTGGCGTCGATCGGCGCGACTGTGCCGTTGTGAGACAGGGCGAGTCGGAAAACCTTACAATCCACCCGCGCGAGAGTGCCGGCAAATCCCGTAAGCCACTGAAAAAGCGACCTTCGCCAAGTTGGCATGGCTTTTGCATCGTGTTTGATGACGGACCCGTCGGGGTCCGACAGCCATCGCGGCGAAAGGAGACGACCGATGTCGGCAATCCTGGAACACCAAAAGGATCTGGCCCACAACCTGATCGATACCCTGGGTTTCGTCCGCGCCCTGCATGTCGCCAACCAATACGGCTGGTATGCGGTGGCCGAGGAAATCATGCGCTTGAGCCCGCAGCCCCGGCCGACCATTCACTAGGGCACCGAGGGTAGGGGGCAATTCGGGTTTTTTCGGCGAAGCGTCGGAATTCTTTACAAATTCCTAACAACCTCCGTGCCCCACCCCGCCTAACCTATTGAAAACACTGAAATCGAAAAGTTGGCATGAACTTTGCATTGTATCTTGAAAGGCGTGAACGCCTGCAATCAGGGCCGGCGAAAATGGAAAAGAAGACCGTGACGAAGAACAGCCAAAAGACCAAAAGGTTGATCGGCATGGCCGCGCCGGCGTTGGCCATGACGGCAATGTGCGGTCTGGCAGGGCCGGCCCAGGCGGTCAACGTGGACGGCGTCTTCGGCGGCGCGGCCGAAGGCTACACGCTCGGTTTCGATGTTCAGTTCAAACTGGACAATGGCGATGTCATCGACGGTGGCGAGCTTTACCTCGGCACCGGCACGGCCAGCAACGGCTCGGACGATGACAGCGCCTTCATCTATTTCCGCATGGACCGCGATTTCGTCGACAATTCCTACGGCGACAATCAGATCGGCTGGGGCGACGACGCCGCCAGCACCAAGAACCACAATTTCAAGGATCTGGTGGGCAGCGACAAATTGCACCTCAAGTTCTTCGAGACGTTGGCCGATCAGACCGCCGACAACGCCAACCTGGATATCACCGTCGACTACCTGGCGGGCGACGCCAAGGACGCCGCTGCGACCAAGTACGGCACTGGCGGCATCGGCGCCGGCGGCCCGACGGACCCCGACCTCGACGAGAAGAACGACGGCAAGATCGACTTCGGCGACGCCAGCAGCGTCATCGCCATCGGCACCGCCCTGGACTTCAACCTCAATCAGAGCAACGCCGCGGCGAGCCTTGGTCTCGACGAGTTGACCGACAGGGACGGCACCGCCGGGAACTCACCGGGATTTACCACCACCTCGACGGACCCGGACGATCAATATGCCTCGGCCAGCGCCGCCTATCCCGACTGGATCTTCCAGATGGGCTACGAGCTGGAAATCGACGGCACGCTGTTCCTCGACGACGACGGCAACCTGGCATTCAGCGAGGCCAATCTGATGATCGCCGATGCCCATGTCTCGCCGCGCAAGGCCGCGTCCAATTTCGATCTGGTCGAAAGCCTGACGCCGATCCCGGTGCCGGGCGATACGCCGGACACGCCGTCGGTTCCCGAGCCGGCCGGGTTGACCCTGTTCGGTGCCGGTCTGCTGGGGCTCGGCTGGCTGCGCCGCCGCCGTCGCCGCTGACGACCGGCAAACGGCAATTCAACAAAGGCCGGCGGCGAGCGCCGGCCTTTTTATTTCTACGGCAGTTCGTCGAGCAGGGCGCGCGCCTTGGCGGTGACGCCGCCGGCGCCCGCATCGGTGCCGGCGGCGATGATGCCTTCCAGGTGCCGCCGCGCCTCCGCCGTCTTTCCCAGCCGGGCCAGGGCCGCCGCCAGGTGGTAGCGGATTTCCGGCTGTGCGGCGGCCCGGCTGTGGGCCCGGCGCAGATGGCTCAGGCCGGCCTTGGCATCGCCCTGTTGCACCAGGATCCAGCCGACGGTGTCCAGCACGGCCGCTTCCCTGGGCGCCAGGGCCAGGGCCCGCCGGGCCAGCGGCAGTGCCCGCCGATCGCCCTTGGCCTGGTAGAGGCCGGCCAGGTTGTTCAGCAGCGCCGGTTCGTTGGGCGCCGCCGCGCTGAGCCGCTCGTACAGGCGGATGGCGTCGTCCGGCCGCTTGGCCTCCACATAGGCCGAGGCCAACAGCATCTGCAGATCGCGGTCCTTGGGATGGGATTGCAGCCACAACTCCAACAGGCCCAGGGCCTCGCCGCCTTCGCCCAGTGCCCGCCTGGCCTTGTACAGCCGGGCCAGCAAGGCGGCGTTCTGGGTCTTGGCCAGGGCCCGGGTATACAGATCGACGGCGGCGCGATACCGCCGGCGCCAGACATGCACGTCGCCTTCCAGGATATCGCCCACGGCCGAGGCCGGATGGGCACTGCGCAGGCCGCGGGCGGCGGCCAGGGCCTCCTCCTCCTCGCCTTGCTTCAGCAGGGTGGCGATCAGGGCGGAATGGGTGGGCTCGTGCACCGGGTCGAGGGTCAGCAGGCGCTTGAAGGTTTCCCGGGCGCCGTCGAGATCGCCGGCGCGGCGTTGCAAACCGCCGATGCGGTACAGCCGGTCGACGGATTTCCCAGCCCGTTTCGCCAGGTCTCGCAACAGTTTGACCGCGCGGTCCTCCTGGCCGGCGAGGAGCTGCACCCGGGCCAGGACTTCCGTGGCCAGCAGATTGTGACCCAGGCCGCGCTGCATGGCCTCGGCCACCTCCATGGCCTTTTCCAGGTCCTTCTGCTGCAGGTACAGCTCCACCAGCCGGACCCGGGTGGGCAGATCGCGACGGTTCACGGCGCGGCTCTTCTCCAGCCATCTGGCCGCCTCGGCCAGGTCGCCGGCCCCCTCGGCCAGCCGCGACAGCTGCTGCATGGCCCGGGTTTCCTTGGGGTGGTTCTCGACGATCGCCGTCAGTCGCGCCTTCACCGCGGCCCGGTCGCCGGCCGCCTGATCCAGTTTGACCAGGTTGAATTGGGCCGGCAGGTAGCTCGGGTCGAACTTCAGGGCTTCCTCGAACGCCAGTCGCGCCTTGCCGCCGAAGCCTAGGGCCATCAGCGCGCCGCCGGCCAGGTTGTAGGGAAAGGGGTTGTCCGGCTGGCGTTCGATCAGTTCCGAGGCGATCTCGAAGGCCTTGTCCATTTCGCCGTTGCGGAAATGGATCATCCCCAAAAGGATGCCGGGGCGGGTCGCCGAACGGTCCTGGTTGAAGGCGGCCAGCAGGTCGTCGATGGCGGCCGCCTTGCCGCCGGCCGCCAGGCGGCTCAGGCCCAATTGGGTGCGAAACGTCGCCTGGTCGGGCGCCAGTTCGACCGCCCGCTCAAGGTACCGGCTCGCCTTGGAATGCTGGCCATCGCGCATCAGGGCGGCGCCGGCGATGGCGAACAGCGTGGCGTCCTTGGTTTTCCGGCCCAGCACCGGACGCAGGATTTCGAAGGCGCGCTTGGCTTCACCCTTTTGCAGCAGGATCGTCGCCAGCATGCGCCGGGCGCCGCTGTGCCGCGGCCGGACCTTGACGAACTTGTTCAGGTAATGCTGGGCGGTATCGGGCCGCCGCCGGGAGAATTCGATGGTCCCGGCCAGCAGCAGAGCGGCCGGGAATTCCTCCAGCAGGCTCGGCGGATATTGCTTCAGGGTCGTGGCGGCCTGTTCCAGGGCGGCCCGGGCACCCCGCAGATCGTCGTCCTTGGCCAGCACCAGGGCATGCAGATAGGCGGCGCGCGGATCTTCGGGCATGACGTCCCGCACCGCCTCGATATCTTCCCGGGCCTCCTCGACCCGGCCGTTGTCGATCAGCGATGCCGCCCGCCCGATCAACGCCCGCAGGAAGCCCGGATCCAGGTCCAGGGCCTTGCTGAAATTCTCGATCGCACCCGGCCAGTCGCGACTGTGCCGGCGTATCTCGCCCTTGGTGTACCAAGCGTTGGCGTTTTCCGGCGCCATCAGGGCGGCGCGCTCGGCCAGTTCGTCCGCGACGGCCAGCTTGCCGCGGCTGATGGCCACCCGGGCCTGGCCCAGCAGCGGCTCGGCGCTGCCCGGGCGCAGTCTGGCCGATGCCTGGAAAGCGGTCTCGGCAGCCCCGAAGCGCCGGCCCTGCAGATAGGCCTCGCCCCGCAGCTGCTGGATGTCGGCCTCGATCCCGGGCGCGCGGTTGCCGCCGCGCATCTCGCGCAGCAGTTCGGCGAACTTGCGTTGCAGCAGATAGGCCTCGCCCAGCGGCACCAGCACCAGGTTTTCGTCGACGCCGTCGCGGCGGGCGCGCTTCAACTCGATCTCGGCCGCATCGCCCTTGCCGGTCCGCAGGTAGGCGCGCCCCAGCAGCAGCCGGGCCGAAACATTGCTCTGGTCCACCTTTAGGGCGTTCTTCGATTCGATGGTGGCGGCGGCGTAGTCGTGTTGTTCGAAATATTCCAGCGCCCGTTCGTAGTACTCGAAGGACTTCTCGACATTATCGTCGTCGGTGGAGGCGGCGCGGGCCGGCCCCGCCCAGAACAGGGCGGCCAGGGCCAGGGCCAGGCAGGCCAGCCGGTGCGGTCCGCGCACGTCAGCCAAGGCCCAGCTTTTCGGCCAAGCCGATGCGTTGCAGCTTGCCCGTCGCCCCCTTGGGAATCTCGTCGAGGAACAGGAATTTCCGCGGCACCTTGAAATCGGCCAGGCGTTGGCCGACGAAATCCCGCAACTCGGCGTCCGCCGCCTCGGCACCCGCGTTCAGCACCACCGCCGCCGCCACCTCCTCCCCCAACCGCTCGTGCGGCATGGCGAAGGTCACGGCCTGGGCCACCGCCGGGTGATCCAGCAGCACTTCGTCGACCTCGCGCGGACTGATCTTCTCGCCGCCGCGATTGATGATCTCCTTCAACCGGCCGGTGATGGTCAGATAGCCGGCCGCGTCCAGCACCCCCTGATCGCCGGTGCGGAACCAGCCGTCGGTGAAGGCGGCGGCGTTGGCCTCCGCGTTCTCAAGATAGCCGCTCGTAACGTTGGGGCCGCGGATCGCCACTTCGCCGATCTGGCCCGGCGGCAGTCGATCGCCGCCATCGACCGCCAGGATGGCGACTTCCGGCCCCGCCGCCAAGCCGACCGAGCCCGGCCGCCGTTCGCCCGGCGGCAGCGGATTGGAGGCCATCTGATGCGCCGCCTCGGTCATGCCGTAGGCCTCGATCACCGGGCAATTGAAGGTGGCCTCCAGTTCCGCCATCACCTGCGGCGGCAGCGACGAGGAGGACGAGCGGGCCAGCCGCAGGCGGGCGCCGGCCACGCTGTCGGGATTGCGCGGGGCGCGGGCCAGGATCGCCTGATGCATGGTCGGCACCGCCGTGTACCAGGTCGGTTCGACGGCATCGAGCCATTGGAAGAAGCGCAGGGCGTTGAAGCCTGGCGTGCAATGCACCGCGGCGCCGGCCGCCAGGCTGGCCAGCACCGCCGCGATCAGGCCGTGGATGTGAAACAGCGGCATGATGTTGAGGCAGCGATCGTCGGCGGTCAGGGCCAGGGTCCGGGCGATGTGGGTGGCCGAGGCGCAGATGTTGGCCTGGCTGAGCGGCACCATCTTGGGCCGCGAGGTGGTGCCCGAGGTATGCAGGATCATCGCCAGATCGTCCGCGCCGGCGAAGCCGCTGGCCCGGTGGCCGCCCAGCTCGCCGGCGATGCCGGCCAGGCTGAAGCCGCCGGCCGGACCGCCGCCATCGGGCACCAGTTCCAGGATCTCGATGCCCCGGCGCTCCGCCACCTCGCGGGCGGCACCGTCATCGCCCTGCGCCACGATCAAGGCCTTGGCCCCCAGGTCGTCGAGGTAGAAATCGAACTCGTCGGCGCGATAGGCCGGGTTGAGGGGCGCGGTGACGGCGCCGGCGGCGACGCTGACGAAGGCGGCGGCCATTTCCGGGCCGTTGGGCAGCACGATCGCCACCCGATCGCCGCGGCCGACGCCGATGCCGTTTAGGGTCGCCACCACGTCCACCGCCAGGTTGCGCAATGCCGCGTAGCTCATGGCCGGACAGTCGGGGGCGCCGATGGCCGGGGCGCCATCGGCGCCCTGGGCCAGCAACTCGACCATGCAATTGAAATCACTCATGGTGGATGACTATACCCCCAATCAGGATATCGCTTGCAGCCGGATTGTTTAGGAAGGGCGGCGCGAGGCCGGGTCGTCCGTTCAGACGACGATTTCCCGCGGTCGCACCGGGCCGAGGATGACGACGTTGTCGTTCGACGCCATGCGGTAGACCGCCAACGCCGCCGCCCGCCGCTTGGCCGCCGCCGTCTCGGTTTCCGGCGGCGAGTTCTCCTGGGCGATCTGCTGCGCCAGGAACGGCACGTAGGGTCGCGGGCTGGGTTGGGCCGCCGTCGGGGCCGTCGGCTGGGATTGCGCCAGTTCAACGACTTGTGGCTGTCCGCCCGCTTCGGTGTTGGCCGGTCGCTGCCGGTTGCGGCCGCGTCGGGCCGCTTCCAGGATCGCCTGTTGGCGTGACGGTGCATCGTGCTGCCGGCGCGTCACCGGGCGCACGGCCGCGATCTCGGTCGGGCCGCTGGGTACGCGCAGATACGGTAACGGTGCAGGCGTTATCGCCGTCATCTTTCAAAAGCCTCCCGCCCCGGGAAATGTCCCAAGGCGTTGAACTATCCATTATGTGCAGTTTCCAGCAAAAAAGTCAAGGTTATCAAGGCGTTATGGTTAACGAAATGGGGCTGATCACACTACACGACTCTATAGAATTTGAGGGTCGATTTTCGTCTTGGCCAGGCTCTCTGCCAAGCCTGGATGGC
>JASLMH010000161.1 GCA_030746635.1 Alphaproteobacteria bacterium
GTCGAAGATCTGCGCGATCGACAGGATCGGCGCCAGGGTGCCGCCTTCCCGCTCGAAGGTCTCCAGGGCCTCGGCCTGGCTATGCTCGGCGAACCAGTTGGCGAAGATCTCGTCGACGATCTGGCGGTTGTTGTAACGCTCGGCGTTGGTCGAGAAGCGCGGGTCGTCCAGCAGATCGGCGCGGCCGATGGCCCGGGCGTTGCCCTTGAAGATGGCGTTGGTGCTGCCCGACAGCGAGACGAAATGGCCATCGGCGGTGCGGTAGACATTGGACGGCGCCGCGTAGTGGCTGGCATTGCCGGTCCGTTCGGGCACCTGCCCCAACTGGTCGTACAGAATGACCTGGGAATCGATCAGCCGGAAGGTCGCTTCGGTCAGCGACAGATCGATCTCCTCGCCGCCCGATAGGGTGCCCCGGGCCCGGCCCAGCAGGGCCGCCAGGACCGAGGAGATGGCGAACAGGCCGCCGATGGAATCGCCGATCGGATAGCCGTTGTGGGTCGGCAGGCCGTCCGCTTCGCCGGTGATATAGGTCAGCCCCGACATCGCCTCGAACACCCGGGCGAAGCCGGGCTTGGCGTTGTAGGGACCGTCCTGGCCGAAGGCCGTGGCCCGCAGGATCACCAGGTCGGGATTGACCCGCCACAGGGTCTCCTTGTCCAGGCCCCAGCGGTCCAGGGTGCCGGCCCGGAAGTTCTCCAGCAAGACGTCGAACTTGGGCAGCATCTTCAGGAACAGCTCCACCCCCTCGGGTTTGCGCAGGTCCAGGGTGATGAACCGCTTGTTGCGGTTGGCGGCCTTCCACCACAGGGGCTTGCCGTCCTTGAACGGCGGGAAGTTCCGCAAACCGTCGCCGACGCCGGGCAATTCCACCTTGATCACCTCGGCGCCGTAGTCGGCCATCAGCGTCGCCGCCAGGGGCGCCGCCAGGATGGTCGAGATATCGAGAACTCTGACGCCGGTCAGGGGTCCACTCATCGCTCAAACCTCTCTAGGTGTCTTACACGCCGCATTCAGGATGATACCGGACGGAACACCGGCAGCGCCTGGTCCCCCTCGGTGGCCCGGAAGGTGACCTCCACTTCCTGGCCGATCTCGATGCCGTCGAGGTCGCACTCGACGATGTTGGTCATCATCGTCACGCCCTCGTCCAGGGTGACATAGGCGATGGCGTAGGGCGTGGCGGCCCGTCGCATCACCGAATAGGTGTAGATCCGCCCCCGGCCGCTGGCCTCGTACCATTCGGTGTCGCCGCCCAGGCAATGGGGACAGATGGCGCGGGGATAGAAGTGCGTCTTGCCGCAGTCGTTGCACTTCTTCAACAACAGCACGCCGTCCTTGGCGGCCTGCCAATAGCGCTCGGTCTCCAGGTTGATGCTGGGTTCCGGATAGCTCCGTTCGATCCGTGTCATGCGTCGTTGCTCCCCAGGATGACGGTGGCGCTGCCCATGCGCGTGGCGATGTTGCCCCCCGTACCGTGCGCCAGGGCCAGGGTGCAATCGGCCACCTGCACGGCGGGGTGCGCCTCGCCCCGGAGCTGCCGGGTGGCCTCGATCACCTTGGTCATGCCGCCGCGGTTGCCCGGATGGTTGTTGCAAAGCCCGCCGCCGTCGCTATTGAACGGCAGCTTGCCGACACCGGAGATCAGGTTGCCGTCGGCGACGAAGGTGCCGCCCCGGCCCTTCTCGCAGAAGCCGAGGTCCTCCAGTGTTTCCAGCACCGTGATGGTGAAGCTGTCGTAGATCGACACATAGTCGATATCGGCCGGCGTGACGCCGGCGTTGGCGAAGGCGATGGGGCCGGACTTCGCCGCGCCGGTAAAGGTCAGGTCGACCTGGCCGGCGTTCAGATGCTTGATCGCCTCGCCCCGGCCCAGGATCTTGACGCAGCGGTCACCGACGGTCTTGGCGATCTCCGGGTTGACGATCACCAGGGCGCCGCCGCCGTCGCTGATCACGCAGCAATCGAGACGATGCAGCGGATCGGCGATCATCGGCGAATTGACCACGTCGTCGACCGTCACCACGTCCCGCAGCATGGCATGCTCGTTATGCTGGGCATGGTGCGAGGCCGCCACCTTGATCCAGGCCAGCTGTTCGCTGGTGGTGCCGAATTCATGCATGTGCCGCATGGCGGCCATGGCGTAGAGGTTGGTGATGGCCGGCCCGTAGGGTTTCTCGAAGCCGAGGTCGGGCAGGGCGCCGCCATAGTCGCGGACGCCCAGGGTGGTGACGCCTTCGGCCCGGGGCCGGCCGGCCAGGGTGACCAGGGCGACGGAGCAGCGGCCGGCGGCGATGGCCTCGACCGCGTGGCCGACATGCACCACGTAGGAGGAGCCGCCGGTGTCCGTGGTGTCGGTGTAGATCACGTCCAGGCCCATGTACTCGGCCATCGACAGGCCGCCCAGGCCCGGCGCGTCGCCGGCGCAGAAATAGCCGTCCACGTCGTCCTTCGTCAGGCCGGCATCCCGCAGCGCCCCCAGGGCGACCTCGGCATGCAATTGCGGGATCGTCTTGTCCACCGCCTTGCGGGTCGGATGTTCATAGACGCCCGCGATATAGGCTTGGCACGCTCTACTCATGCTGTTCCTTTCTCCCGACCGGTTAGCGGCGGTTGCCGCTCAGCCCAGTCCCTTGATCTGCTCCGCCATGGCGAGGACGTTGCGGGCCTGTTTGAGATGAGGCATGTCGAGCATCTTGCCGTCCAGGCCGACGGTGCCGAGGCCGGGGTTCTGCTCGAACACGTCGACCACCCGCTGGGCGTAGGCGACCTCGTCCGCCGACGGCGTGAAGGCGCGGTTGATCACCTCCACCTGGGCCGGATGGATGGCGATCTTGCCGATGAAACCGGCCCGCCGATCGCGCAGGCAGTCCGCCTCCAGCCCATCGAGATCGTGGAAATCGACGTAGACGACGCCGACCGGCTGGGCCTCGATGGCCCGGGCGGCGGCCAGGCACAACGACTTGGCCATCAGGTAGGGATCGTCGTACTCGCCGCTGGCCGGGTTGCGGTTGTCCGAGGCGCCGAGGGCGGCGGCCAGGTCCTCCGCCCCCCAGGTCATGCCCACCAGGCGGTCTCTGCCCCCCTCCAAATAGGTGTGGAAGGTCAGCAGCGAGGCGGCGGTTTCCGTCGCCACGCAGAGGATCCTGGTCGAGCCGAGCGGCAGCCCCTCCCGCGCCTCCAGGGCCGAGAGGTAGTTGTCCAGGGTGTCGACCTCGGCCGCCGAATAGACCTTGGGCAGGCAGATGCCGTCCGGCGCCCCCGGCATCACCGCCGCCAGGTCCGGCAACGACAACTCCGTGTCCAGAGGATTGATCCGCACCCAGAGCTGCTGGCGCGAGCGGTCGGGATTGGCCTCCAGATAGGCGCGGACCATCTCGCGGGCGACCTCCTGGCGGTCGTCGGAGACCGAATCCTCGAGATCGAGGATCAGCGCGTCGGCGCCGTTGTGCCGGGCCTTTTCCAGCTTGCGGTCGCTGTCGCCCGGCACGAACAGCCAGGATCGGATGATCATGACGGCTGCTTCTTCATGAAGGCGGTGCGGACGCAATAGGCGATTTCCTCGTCGCGCTGGTTGAAGCCGATATGCTCGAACACCACCAGGCCGGCGTTGGGGCGCGACTTGCTCTCCCGCTTCTCCTTGACCCGAGTGACCACGTGGACGGTGTCGCCGTGGAACACCGGATTGACGAAACGCACATCCGTCATGCCCAGATTGGCGATGGTGGTGCCCAGCGTGGTGTCGCCGACCGTGATGCCGATCACCAGGCCCAAGGTGAACAGGCTGTTGACGATGCGCTGGCCGAATTCGGTCTGTTTGGCGAATTCCTCGTCCAGGTGGAGGGGCTGCGGATTATGGGTCAACGCGCAGTACATGATGTTGTCCATTTCCGTCACGGTGCGCGTCAGCGGATGCTTGAACTCCATGCCCGCTTCGAATTCTTCGTAGTAAAGGCCGGCCATGTCGGGTTTCCTTCTCTGTTATACCAGGGTGCAATAGGCACGACTTGCCCCATTCACCCTTCGAGACGAGCCTGCGGCTCTCCTCAGGGTGAGGATGGGTATGTATTTTCAACAGGTTATCCTTATGCTGAGGAGGGCGCGGAGCGCCCGTCTCGAAGCATGTCCATGGGTCAATCTTTCTGCCACTTGGTATTACTCGCTGAATGCAATCGTGGTCATAGAGGCGTAGCCATGCCGGGATGGTCTTAGCCGATTTCGAAAGGCACTTCGAGGCCGCGATCAATAGGACTTCGGCAGATCCAGGGCCCGCTCCGCCAGATAGCTGAGGATTAGTTGCGGGCTGATCGGGGCGAGGCGATGGATCAGGCTTTCCCGCAGGTAGCGTTCGACGTGAAATTCCTTGGCGTAGCCCATGCCGCCGTGGGTCATCACCGCGTTGGTGCAGGCCTTGAAGGTGGCCTCGGCGGCCAGGTATTTGGCGGCGTTGGCCTGCAAGCCGCAGTCCTCGCCGGCGTCGTACAGCGCGGCGGCCTGGAAGGCCATCAGATTGGCCGCCTCGACCTCCGCCCAGGAGGCCGCCAGGGGGTGCTGGATGCCCTGGTTCATGCCGATCGGCCGGTCGAACACCACCCGTTCCCGGGCATAGTCGGCGGCCCGCTTCAGGGCGCAGCGGCCCAGGCCCACCATGGAGGCCGAGATCAGGATGCGCTCCGGGTTCAGGCCGTGCAGCAAGTAGCGGAAGCCCTTGCCCTCCTCGCCGATCAGATGTTCTTTCGGCACCGGCAGGTCGTCGATGAAGACCTCGTTGGAATCGACGCATTTCCGGCCCATCTTGTCGATCGGCCGGATATCCACATAGTCGCGGTCCAGGTCGGTGTAGAACAGCGACAGACCGTCGATCGGTTTCTTGGTCTCGGATAGGTCCTTGGTGCGGGCGATCAACAGCACCTTGTTCGCCGCCAGCGCCGTCGAGGTCCATATCTTCTCGCCGTTGACCAGGTAGTGATCGCCCTGGTCGACGGCACGGGCTTTCAGCCGGGTGGTATCCAGGCCGGTGTTGGGTTCGGTGACCGCGAAGCAGGCGACGTCCTGGCGCTCGATGATCCGCGGCAGCCATTGACGCTTCTGTTCGTCGGTGCCGAACAGGACCACCGGGTTGAGGCCGAATATGCCGATGGCCACGGCGGCGAAACCGGCGTTGCCGGCGCCGGACTCGGTGATCGCCTGGGCCATGATCGCCGCCTCGGTGATACCCAGGCCGCTGCCGCCGTATTCCTCCGGCATGGCGATGCCCATCCAGCCCTCGTCCGCCAGGGCCCGGCAGAAATCCTCCGGGAACACGCCGTCCGTATCCCGCTCCAGCCAGTACTGGTCGTCGAAGCGCTGGCACAGCCGGCTGACACTGTCCCTGATCTGTTGCTGTTCCGGGGTCGGTTGGAAACTCATGATCTCGGTGTCCCTTGTTCCGGCGCCGCCGGCGCGCCGCCGACCAGGCGGCAACACGCCGCCGCCGCCTTTTTCAGGTGCCGCTCGTTGTCCTTGGCGTTGGCCCGCATGCGCTCGGACGGGCCGGCGATCAGCAGACCGGCGATGACCGTGCCGTCGCCGGCGAAGATCGGCGCCGCCAGGCCGCTGGCCCCGTCGACGCGTTCGTCGGCGGTGCGGGAAAGCCCCTCGCGCCGGATACGCGCCAGCTCGGCGCGAAGCTCGGCGATCCGGGTGATGGTGGTGGCGGTGAAGCGTTTGCGCGGCGTCGCCTTCAAATAGCCGTCCAGGCGCTCGGCTGGGAAATGGGCCAGCAGCAGCTTGCCCAGGGCGGTGCAATAGAGGGCCCGGCGCTCGCCCACCGTCACCGCGTAGCGGATCGGCTCGTCGCTTTCCACTTTGTCCAGGTAGGTCGCCAGATCGGCGTCCGGCGCCAGGGCGCCGAGCACGGCGCTCTCGCCCGTCGCCGCGACCAGGTCGATCAGGATCGGCCGGGCCAGGGTGAGCAGCTCGCGCCCGGCCGTCGCCCGCATGGCCAGGGAGAGGAAGCGCGGCCCCAGGGCGTAGCGTCCGGCCTCGTCCCGCACCAGGCAGTCCTCGGCCGTCAGTCCCGCCAGTAGTCCGACCAGGCTGGTCTTGGGCGCGCCGGTGCCGGCGGCCAGTTCGGACAGGGTGGCACCGTCGTCGGCGTCCGCCAGCGATTCCAGAATGGCCAGGATGCGCCCGACCGATTGCGGACCACCGCGCGCCGGCGTCGAGGGGGATTTGGTTTCCAGAGAAGAACTACGCATATTCGTATCTCGTACGAATATAAATATTCAACGCAAGCAACCGAGTCAACCGGCCAATGGCGACGGGACGGCGCCCATCGCCGACGCTTTGCTACTGCTTGAGCTGCCCCAGCACCTCTTCCAGGGTTCGGATGGCCTTGGCTTTGTCATCCTTGCTCATGCGGTCGCGATCGATGGTGAGGGTCACGCCCTGCTGCTCGCGATGGATGACGCGGCCCTCGGACGCCAATTCGTCATAGAGGCCCTGCACCCGGAAGGTCTTGACCGGCTTGTTGAAACCCTTGACGGTGATGGCCTCGCCCTCCTCGGCCAGCAGCCAGTCCTTGACCAACGAATGGGTCTCGTTGGCCAGCAGGACGCCGCCGACCTCGGCCAGGGACTGGATGCGCGCGGCCAGGTTCACCTCGTTGCCGATGATGGTGTAGTCCATCCGGTCCTCCGAGCCAAAGTTACCGACCGTGCAATAGCCGGTGTTGATGCCGATGCGGAGTTCGAAAGTCTGTTCCAGACCCTGTTCGCGCCATTCCGCCTGCAACTCCCGCAACCGCCGCTGCATGGCGATGGCCATCTTCACGCAGGCCGTCGCGTCTTCCTGCACGCCCCGGCTCTCCGGGTCGCCGAAATAGAGCACGATGGCGTCGCCGATGAATTTGTCGATGGTGGCGCCGTGCTCCAGCGCGATGGCCGACATCTCGGTCAGATAGCGGTTGAGGAGTGCCGTCAACTCCTCGGATTCCAACTGGTCGGTGGTCGAGGTGAAGCCGACGATGTCGGAGAAAAAGACCGTCAGCTTCTTGCGCTTGGATTCGATCTCGACCTTTTGCTCGCCTGAGAAGATCGCCCGATAGAGCTGCGGCGAGATGTACTTCGCCAACTGGGCCGAGACGGTTTCCAGGATTTGGTTCTGTTCCAAAACCGTCGCATTGGCCTCCTCCGCCCGCTGCTTGGCCTTGAGCAATTCGGTCTCGATCCGCTTGTGATCGGTGACGTCGGTGACGATGCTGACGAAACCGCCGGCCGGCGTCGGCGAAGTGCGAACCTGCAGGGTCTTGCCGAACACCGTCGTGCGTTCCCAGCCCTGCGGCTCGTCCATCACCGGATATTCTTCAAGCCATTCATCTGTCAGGGTTTTGGCGTCGCCCGCACCAAAATCGCCGCGCTGGGCTTGGTGGAGGTTTTCGATCCGGCTCGGCTCGCCGGCCTTCAGCAGGCCGTCCGGGAATTCGTAGAGGTCGAGATATTGCCGGTTGAAAAGGACATAGTTGCGGTCCCGGTCGATCAGCCGGATGCCGCCCTGCATATGGTCCATGACCAGGCGAAGCTGCGCTTCCTTCTCGGCCAGGTCCTGCTCCGCCCGCTTGCGCTCGGTCAGGTCGTGGTTGACCGTGCCCAACCCGAGTAATCCGCCGGCCGACGTCACCACCGGGAACCGGGTGCTGAAAACCGTGCGCGTTTTGCCGTCTGGATAGTCGAGCAGGATTTCGCGGGCTATCGCCGTGCGGCCTTCCAAGCACTCGCGATCCTGGGCGTCGAACGTCACCGCCTGCTCTTCCGGATAGATATCGTGGACGGTCTTGCCGATGACGTTCGTCCGCTCCGAACCGGTCCAGTCCTCGAAGCACTTGTTGACGAACTGAAAGCGCCCGTCGCGATCCTTGAAACTGATGAAATCGGGGATGTTGTCCGCCAGGGCCTGCAGCAATTCGCGGCTGTCACTCAATTCCTGCTCGGCCTGTTTGCGTCGGTCGATCACGACGATGGAATTCAGCCAGCAGGGCTCGCCCTCGTATTCCAGCGGCCGGCTGGAGATCATGACCCACATCGGCGTGCCCTCGGCATCCTTCAACTGCGCCTCGTACTCGTCCAGTTGGCCGTTTGCCGTTTGCAGCGCGATCATCTCTTCCTGCTCCGCCGGATCGACGAAGAAATCGGTGATCGTGTGGCTGTCGATATCGTCCAACTCTACCCTGAATAACCGCGCGGCCTGTTCGCCCATGGGCAGTAAGGTGTTGCCGCGGCTCATCACCAGGGGAAAGGGAAAGGCGTCGATCAGGCGGCGCTGCGTTTCGGTGATCTCCGCCTGCCGTTCCTTTTCCAGCAGGGCGGCCTCGGCCTCGCGCCGGTGCAGTTCGGTCTCCGCCGCCAGCCGCTCCAGCCCTAATCGAACGGTAACTACGGCGTCCTGCCAGCTATGCCGTAATGTACGGCTGAACGCCGCCATCGCCGAAACCCAGAGTAGGATCAGCAAATCCACGCTGATGATGTCGGCGACATAGACGGCGCAGACCGTGGTGAGCAGCATCGGTCCGACGTAGGCGGCGGCGGCCAGCGGAATACTGGGCATCAGAGCAACGGCGCCATAGCCGAGGAAGAGCACGGCCATGACGAGGATGATGCCGTCGACCTGACTCACGTGCAATAGCATCAGCACGACGGCGATGGACCAGACCACACCCAGCACGAAGGAATAGAACTGCAGGATTCGAATCCGCCGCTGGCTGACCTGCTTGGGCCGCGACCGGCCCCGTAGCTGCAGATAGCTGCGCAGCATGGGCAACAGCAAAAGCAGTTCGGCGGCTAGAAAATAGACCGCCTGGCTGTCCAGGGCTGCCGACCAATCCACGTAGAAAAAAACCAGCACGCCCAGGGCATTGCCGAACAGCAGCACCGGCATGTTGCGCTGGGTCTGCACCGACTGCACGACGCGAAGCTCGTCCGCCACCGCCTCGTCTCCCGCCGGCGTGACCGCCAGTGCCGGAGGTTCCACGTCCAATGATTGTGTCGCTTCGGTCATGACCCCACCTCGAAATTGAACGGCGATTGACGACGGCGGTGGTTCGCCGTCCGTACCATCATCAAGCCGAGTTGCAACCCTGCCCCATGCCGTCGGCCGGCATTCTCGAACACGTCCGTCCTCGGATGTTCCCTTTGCCGGCCGTCGCCGCAATTGCCGTGCGGCGGTTCCTTCAGGCTGAAGCAATGGCCGCCGGCGGTCAATCGCCCGGTGCCCGCATCGCCAGGGAAAGAAACCGCGGCCCCAAGGCGTAGCGCCCGGCTTCGTCCCGCACCAGGCAGTCCTCCGCCGTCAGTCCCGCCAACAGCCCCACCAGGCTGGTCTTTGGCGCGCCGATGGCGCCCGCCAAGTCGGCCAGGCTGGCCCCGTCGCGGGCACCGTCCAGGGACTCCAGGATGGACAGAATTCGCCTGACCGATTGCGGACCGCCGCGACGGGGTGACGCCACCTCGGCGTTTGTGCCGTTTCGGCACCGCTGCGCCGTTATTCCTTCAGTTGGCCCAGCACCTCTTCGAGGGTCCGGATGGCCCTGGCCTTGTCCTCCCCGTGCAGCCGGTCGCGATCGATGGTGAGCGTCACGCCGTCCTGCTCGCGGTGGATGACGCGGCCTTCGATCTCAAGATCGTCGTAGAGACCCTGCACGCGGAAAGTCCTGACCGGCTTGGTGAAGCCCTTGACGGTAATGGCCTCGCCCTCCTCGGCCAACAGCCAGTCCTTGACCAGGGAATGGGTCTCGTTGGCCAGCAGGACGCCGCCGACCTCGGCCAGGGACTGGATGCGCGCTGCCAGGTTCACCTCGTTGCCGATGATGGTGTAGTCCATCCGGTCTTCCGAGCCGAAGTTGCCGACCGTGCAATAGCCGGTGTTGACGCCGATCCGCAGTTCGAAGGTCTGCTCCAGCCCCTGTTCGCGCCATTCCGTCTGCAGCTCGCGCATCCGCCGTTGCATGGCGATGGCCATTCTGACGCAGGCCGTCGCGTCTTCCTGCACGCCCCGGCTCTCGGGATCGCCGAAATAGAGCATCATGGCGTCGCCGATGAACTTGTCGATGGTGGCGCCATACTCCAAGGCGATCGCCGACATCTCCGTCAGGTAGCGGTTGAGAAGCGCGGTCAACTCCTCGGATTCCAACTGGTCGGTGGTCGAAGTGAAGCCGACGATATCGGAGAAAAAGACCGTCAGCTTCTTGCGCCTGGATTCGATCTCGACCTTCTGTTCGCCCGAGAAGATGGCTTGATAAAGCTGCGGCGAGATGTACTTCGCCAATTGGTTGGAAACGGTCCCGAGAATCTGGTTCTGCTCCAGGACCCTGGCATTGGCCTCCTCGGCCCGTTGCTTGGCCTCGAGCAGTTCGGTCTCGATCCGTTTGCGATCGGTGACGTCGGTGACGATGCTGACGAAGCCGCCGGCCGGCGTCGGCGAGGTGCGTACCTGCAGGGTCTTGCCGAACACCGTCGTGCGTTCCCAGCCCTGCGGCTCATCCAGCACCGGATGCTCCTGCAGCCACGAATCCGTCAGGACGTCGGGATCGCCAGAACCGAAATCGCCGCGCTGCGCCTGGTGGTGGTTTTCGATCCGGCTCGATTGCCCGGCCTTCAACAAGCCTTCCGGAAAATCATAGAGATCGAGGTATTGCCGGTTGAAGAAGACATAGGTGCGATCCTGGTCGACCAGCCGGATGCCGCCCTGCATGTGGTCCATCACCAGGCGAAGCTGCGCTTCCTTCTCGGCCAAGGCTTCTTCGGCCTTTTTGCGTTCGTCGATCAGCAGCATCGAGTTCAGCCAGCACGGCTCGCCCTCGTACTCCAACGGCCGGCTCGACACCATGACCCACATCGGCGTGCCCTCGGCATCCTTCAATTGCACTTCGTAGGCGTCCAGTTGGCCGTTCGCCGACTGGAGGTCGATCATCCTTTGTTGCTCGTCCGGCTCGACGAAGAAGTCGGTGACCGTATGGCCTTCGATTTCCTCCAGGCCGACCTTGAACAGGCGGGCCGCCTGTTCGCCCATGGGCAGAAGCTCGTTGCCGCGGCTCATCACAAGAGGAAAGGGAATGGCGTCGATCAGGCGGCGCTGCGTTTCGGTGATCTCCGCCTGGCGTTCCTTGTCTCGCAGGGCGGCTTCCGCCTCGCGCCGGTGCAGAGCGGTCTCGGCGGCGATGCGCTCCAGCGCCGTGCGGACCGTCGTCGCGACGTCCTGCCAGCTTTGCCGCAGGGTGCGACCCATCGCCGCCACCGCCGACGCGCTCAGCAGGATCAACAGATCGACGCTCAGGATGTCGGCGAAATAGGCGGCATTGAACGCGGCCAGCAGCATAGGGCCGAAGTAGGCCCCGGCGGCCAGGAGCATGCTCGGCGTCAGGGCCACGGCGCCGTAACCGAGGAAGAACACCACCATCAGGATGACGATGCCGTTGACCTGGCTCAAATGCGGCAGCATCAACATGATGGCGACAGCCCAGACCAGACCCAGCACGAAGGAGTAGGCCTGCAAGGTTCGGATCCGCCGCCGACTGACCTGCTCGGGTCGCGGCCGACCGCGCAGCCGCAGATAACTGCGCAGCATGGGCAGCAGCAGCAGCAGTTCGGCGGCCAGGAAATAGACCGCCTGGCTGGCCAGGGCCGCCGACCAGTCGACATAGAAGAAGATCAACACGCCCAGGGCGTTGCCAAGCAGCAGCACCGGCATGTTGCGTTGGATCTGTACCGATTGCACGACGCGGATTTCTTCCGCGACCGCATCGTCGCCCACCGGTGCCACGACCGATGCCTGCGACTCGATATCGAATGGCTGTGTCGCTGCCGTCATATCCCTACCTCGAAAACCAAACGCAGATGACATGGCGCGACCGCCTGCCGCCCAAGCCATCATCTAGCCGTTCTAAAGACCTTCCCAATTCCGTCGGCCGGCATATTGAACACGGGCGATTTCCGTCGCCCGCAATCCCGACTGTGGCCGCGAATGCCGTCCGGCGGTTCCATCAGGCTGAAGTAACAGTCGCCGATGGTCAATCGGCCGACCAAGGCGACGGCGGCGTTTGCCAATGTCCCGCATTGCCTGCACGCCCCTCCTACCCGGCGGACACGATGGGGCGATCAGACGTATCACCTATCCTCGAAAGAAGGTACTAGATCTTCAGCGAAAACGCGTGCCCTGGTCGCGGCGATAGGCCCAGACGGCCAGGCCGCCGAAGGCCAGGGTATAGGCGACTAGGCCGAGCAGCGACGAGACCGGCGGCGGCTTGGCCATGGTCGCGGCCCAGACCAGTTCGGCGAATTGCCGGGTCGGCGTCAGGGGCGACAGGGCGGCGATCGCCTCGGGCAGGCCCTGC
>JASLMH010000162.1 GCA_030746635.1 Alphaproteobacteria bacterium
GGCGCTGCTGGACGTCGGCTCGTTCGGACAGCGTGGGCTGCTGATCGAGCAACTTGCGGAACGTGGCCTGAAACCCGCCGACGTCACCGATGTCCTGCTGAGCCATTCCCACTACGATCATTCGATCAACTGGACCTTGTTTCCGGATGCCGCCATCGTCATCGGCCGCGAGGAACTGGACTGGTCGGTCAAAGAGCCCTGGGGCGAAACCCCGGTGCCGGAACTCTACGTGCGCGATCTGCAAGGCTGGCCGACCTTGCGCCAGGTCGATGACGGCGACGAGGTGTTCCCCGGCATCACCGCCCATATGACGCCCGGGCATACGCCGGGCAGCCTGGTCTACCTCCTCGATGCCGGCGACCGCGACGTGGTGTTCACCGGCGATGCCTGCAAGAACCGGGCCGAGTTGCTGTCCCGGACCGGCGACATGAGCTACGACGCCGCCGTCAGCCGGGCCTCGATCGAGGCCATCTGGGAGTTCTGGAGCCGCCGGCCGGACAGCATCCTGGTGCCGGGCCACGATCTGCCCATGGTGCGGCAGGGGGGCGCGCCGCGCTATCTGGGCCGGCGGGAGGCGGCGATCCGGGCCTGGTACGGCGAGGATCTGAACGAGACCACCGTGATCTCGCTGCTGCCGGGAGAGCCGGGCGTCGGCGTGGCGGCGGCGGATTGACCTGATGTGTTTGTGGAAGGCAAGGCATGAGTGAGCAAAGCGAAAAACCCTACCGGCCGGAATTCGCCATCCTCAACGGCGAGGTGCTGCCGTTCGCGGAAGCGCGCATTTCGATCATGGCGCCCGGATTAACCTTTGCCGCCACGGTGTTCGAGGGGCTGCGGGCCTATTGGGTCGAGGAGGAAGGACAGCTTCACATCTTCCGCCTGCCGGAACATCTCGAACGGCTGCAGTTTTCCATGCGGGTGGTCGAGATATTGCCGCCGCCGACCAATTCGGAGCTGGAGAGCCAGATCATCGAGGTGCTGCGGGCCAACGAGATGCGCGAGGATTGCTACATCCGCGTTCAGACGTTCGTCGATGATTGGGGCGAAATGATCGCCACCGGTCCGGTCGGTACATCCGTGATCTGCCGCCGCCGGCCGCGGATCCCGGCCTTCGAGACCGGCAAGCATTTCGTCGTCAGCAGTTGGCGGCGCAACGCCGACGACGCCAGCCCGCCGCGCCTGAAGGCGACCGCGAACTACTTGAACAGCCGTCTGGCCGGCCTGGAAGCCAACCGCGTCGGCGCCGGCGGCGCGATTATCCTCAATCGCGACGGCAGCGTCAGCGAGGGGCCCGGCGGCTGCATCTTCATCGTGCGCGACGGCCGGCTGATCACGCCGCCGGTGACCGCCGGCATCCTCGAAAGCATCACCCGGGGGACCCTGCTGCTGCTGGCCGATGACCTGGGCCTCGAGGCCAGCGAACGGGACGTCGGCCGCACCGAACTCTACCTGGCCGAGGAGGCCTTCTACTGCGGCACCGGACAGGAGATCACGCCGATACTGTCGGTCGACCAAAAGCCGCTTGGCGACGGCCAGCCGGGACCGATCACCCGGCGCTTGCAGGCAGCCTATGACGGCGTCGTTCGCGGCCGGGACGATCGTTACCGGCATTGGCTGACCCAGACCTATGATTGAGCTATCGCCGTCATGAGTTCGGGGGCGTTGAGTCCGGTTCGTCTCGGCCTGATCTGGCGTCGTCTCGACGGTATCGTCGACCAGGTCTCGGAGACCTTTGTCCGCGCCGCCTTTTCCGTCGTGGTGCGGGACAATTACGACATGGCGTTCAGCCTGTTCGACGCCCAAGGCCGCCAGCTGACGCAGTCAAAACGCAGTATCCCCAGTTTCATGGGCACCCTGCCGCGCACGCTGCAGGCGGTTCTGGAGCGCTTTCCCACCGAACAGCTCAAACCCGGCGATACCATCATCAGCAACGATCCCTGGATCGGCACCGGCCACCTGAACGACATATCGATGGTGCATCCGATCTTCCGTGACGACCGGCTGATCGCCTTCGCCGCCAGCACCGCCCATACGGTGGATATCGGCGGCGCCCCCTCGCCGACGGCGCGGGACCGCTTCGAGGAAGGGCTGTGCATACCGATCTGCAAGATTGTCGAGGCCGGACGGGAAAGCCCGGCGGTGATCGACTTCCTGAGCGAGAATTTGCGCCAGCCCGACGAGACCCTGGGCGATATCCGGGCCCAGTTTGCCGCCTACCGGGATTGCACTGAAAAGCTCCATGCGATGATGGCCGAGGAGGGCCTGGCCGACCTGACACCGCTGGCCGATGAGATCATCGCCCGCTCGGAAGCCAGCATGCGGGCGGCGATCGCCCTGTTGCCCGATGGGGCCTACCAGGACGGCTTCGACATCGACGGCGTCGACCAACCCTTGCGGGTCGCCTGCGCCGTTCGCATCGCCGGCGATCGCCTGGCGGTGGATTTCGCCGGCACCTCGCCACAGGTGCGCTGGCCGATCAATTCGGTGCTCAACTACACCCAGGCTTACGCCCGCTATGCGGTGAAGTGCCTGCTCGATCCCGGCGCGCCCAACAATGCGGGGTCGCTGGCGCCGATTTCCATCGCCGCGCCGGAAGGCTGTCTGCTCAACGCCACACCGCCGGCGCCGGTTTGGGGGCGTCATCTGTCGGGCCACTACGTGCCGCCGGCGATCTTCGGCGCCCTGGCGCCGATCCTGCCCGACCGGGTCGTCGCCGAGTCCGGCTCGCCGCTGTGGAACGTCTATTTCGCCGGCCGCCTGGACGCGGGCGGCGAGCCATTCGTCAAGATGTTCTTCATGAACGGCGGTCACGGCGCCCGGCCCCATGGCGATGGACCCGGCTGCCTGAGCTTCCCCAGCAACGTGTCCAACCAGCCGATCGAGGCGTTCGAGCATCAAGTGCCGATGCTGGTGGCCGAGAAGTGTTTCGTGCCCGACAGCGGCGGCGGCGGCCGCTATCGTGGCGGCAACGCCCAGCGCCTGCGTTTTCGTTCGCTGTCGGCGCACCCGATCACCATGACCATCCGGCACGAGCGGGTGCAATTCCCGCCGCGCGGACTGCTTGGCGGCCTGCCGGGCACCACCGGCCTGGACCTGGTCAACGGCGAAGTCATACCGGCGAAGGGGCGGAGCGAACTGAGCCGCGGCGACGAGGTGACCTTCCAGACCGCCGGCGGCGGCGGTTTGTTCGCCGTCGCCGATCGCGCCAGGGAGGTGATCGAGGCCGATATCGAAAGCGGCCTGGTCACCGAAGATAAAGCCCGCGCGACCTACGGCCATGACCGCTGATAGGGGGCCGCGCGACGAGGTGGCGTCCTGGCGCGTCGGTGTCGATATCGGCGGCACCTTTACCGACGTCGTGCTTTGGGATGCGCAATCCGGGCGGATGATCCTGGAGAAATTGCTGACCACGCCGGACGATCCCTCGCGGGCGGTGCTGGATGGTGTCGAGCGGGTGCTGCGGGAGGTCGGGATCGCCGCCGATCAATTGTCCTCGGTGATCCATGGCACGACGCTGGTCGCCAATGCCTTGATCGAACGCAAGGGCGTCTCGACGGGCCTGATTACCACCGCCGGCTTTCGCGACGTGCTCGAGATCGGCCGCGAATGGCGCTATGACCAGTTCAATCTCGATATCGAGATGCCGCGTCCCCTGGTGCCGCGCTCGCTGCGCCTGGAGGTCACCGAACGGATCGACGCCGGCGGTTCGGTGCTGACGCCGCTGGACAATCAGGACGTGGTCGGCGCCGTCGGCGCCTTGCGAGAGGCCGGGGTGGCCTCGGTCGCGGTCTGCCTGCTGCACGCCTACCTCAACCCCGATCACGAACGCGCCGTCGCCGAAGCCCTGCGGCGCGACCTGCCCGACATCGCGGTTTCCCTGTCGTCCGACGTCAGCCCGGAACTGGGCGAGTACGAGCGCACCTCGACCACCGTCGCCAACGCCTACGTGCATCCGATATTCCGCGACTATGTGGCGCGGCTGATCGAGGCGTTGCAGGGTATGGGCTATCGCCGCGATTTCCTGCTGGTGCTGTCCGATGGCCGCTGCGTGCGCGCCGACGTGGCCCAGCGCTACCCCATCCGTCTCGTGCAATCGGGACCGGCCGCCGGCGCCGAAGCGGCCCGGCTGTTCGGCGAACTGGCGGGTTTCGACGATCTTCTCTGTTTCGACATGGGCGGCACCACGGCCAAGGCCTGCCTGATCCCCGACGGCGAACCCGAGCGCGCCGTGCGGTTCGAGGTCGCGCGCGAAACCCGCTTTGCCGAGGGCAGCGGCCTGCCCCTGCAGATCCCCGCCATCGACATGATCGAGATCGGCGCCGGCGGCGGCAGCATCGCCAGGGTCGATCGGCGCGGCCTGTTGCAGGTCGGTCCCGACAGTGCCGGCGCCGATCCGGGACCGGTCTGCTACGGCCAGGGCAACCAACTGCCGACCGTGACCGATTGCGACCTCCTCCTCGGCTATCTCGACGAAGCCTCCTTCCTGGGCGGCCGCATGCGGCTTGACCGGGCCGCGGCCGAGCGCGCGGTCGGCGAGCACCTGGCCGGGCCCCTGGGCATCGGCGTGGTCGAGGCGGCCTGGGGCGTGCATGAAACGGTGACCGCCAACATGGCGCAGGCCGCGACCATCCACGCCATCGAGCGTGCCCTCGACGTCACCCGGTTCGCCATGCTGGCGATCGGTGGCGCCGGACCGGTCCACGCCTGCGCCATGGCGCGCAAGATGAACATCGGGCGGCTGGTCTGTCCGACCGGCGCCGGCGTCGCCTCGGCGATCGGCATGTTGGCTTCGTCGATCTCCTTCGAGATCGCCCGCGCCGCGCCCAGTTCCATCGATGCCCTCGATTTCGCCCGCGCCACGGCGCTGCTCGAGGGCATGGACGCCGAAGCCTCCGCCCTGGTCGCCGGCGCCGGCGTCGAGGCGGACCTGGTGTCGCGCCGCTTCAGCGCGATGATGCGGTATCGGGGCCAGGGCTACGAAATCGAGGCGCCGGTGGCATTGGATGCGGTACGCCAAGGCGATCGCGCCGCCCTGCTGGAGAGCTTTTCGCAAGCCTATCGAGGGCGCTATGGCCGCAGCGAGGAGATGCCGGTGGAACTGTTGTCCTGGCGGCTCGCCGTGGTCGGGCCGCGGTCTTCGCTGGCCGAAACCCTGGCCGAACGCGGCGGCGAGGGCGCCGAGGTACCGGCGCCCGGCGGCCATCGCCCGGTCTGGTTCGATGACCGATTCATCGAGACGCCGGTCTATGATCGCGGGCAACTGATGCCGGGAGCCAGGATCAATGGCCCGGCGATTATCGAGGAAGTGGAATCCACCTTGGTGGTGCCAACTGAATTCGCCTTGTCCGTCGACCGGGCCTTGAACCTGATCCTGACGCCGGTGGCATGATGGCCTCCGACCAACAGCGGTTCGTGGATTGGCTGGCGGCGCGGCTGTCGCGCGCCGGGACGGCCCGGGCCTTCGGGGTGCCGGGCGGCGGCGGCAGCCTGGATCTGGTTGCCGCGCTGCGCCAACACGGCATCGATACCCTGGTCACCGCGCGGGAGGACGCCGCCGTCATCATGGCCGGGGTTTCCGGCCTGCTGGCACAGGCGCCGGGCCTGGCCTTCACGACCAAGGGGCCTGGTCTGGCCTCGGCCAGCAACGGCCTGGCGGCGGCGGCATTGGATCGCCTGCCGGCACTGTTGATCGCCGAGGCGTTCGACGACGACGAGCTCGGCTATCTTTCGCACCAGGTCTACGACCAGGCGGCATTGGTGGCGCCCTTGCTGGGCGCCGGCGACGCCGATCTGTTGCCGGCCGAGACCGCCGCCCTCGATGCCTGGATCGCTCAGGGCGTGCTGATGCCTTGCCGGCCGGCCGTGTTGCTGCCATCGTCCGCCGCGATTGTCCGGCTGGTCGACGTCCCCGCCGACGCCTTACCGCCGGAACCAACACCGCCTTCCGCCCGGACGCTTGAGACCGCCCAGTCCCTGCTGGCATCGAGCCGCCGCCCGGCCGTCGTCGTCGGACTGGAGGCGGCACGGCCGGAGGTCAGCGGGCCGTTGCGGGATTTCGTGGCCCGGCTCGGCGCGCCGGCGTTGTCCACCTACATGGCGAAGGGCTGCATTGCCGACACGGCGCCGGGCTTCGCCGGCATCTTCACCGGCGGCGCCATCGAACAGGCCTGCCTGCGCCAGGCCGACCTGATCATCCTGGTCGGTCTCGACCCGGTGGAGATGATCCGCAAGCCCTGGTCGTACGAGGCGCCCGTTCTCGATCTCTGCGCGGCCGTGCACGATCCGCATTATTTGGTTCCGCAAGGGCGGGTCGTCGGGCCGCTGGCCGGCATCCTGGGGTTGCTTGCCGGGGATCTCGATGGCTCCGATTGGCAAGCGGCGGAGATCGCCGGCCATCGGCAGTATTTCCTCGACGGCATGGCGGCGGGCGGCGACGGCGGTCTGTCGTCCGCGGCCATCGTGAAAGCGGCGGCGGCGGCCTTCGGCGCCGGGCCCAGGCTGACCGTCGACGCCGGCGCCCACATGTTTTCGGCCTGCGCCTTCTGGCCCTGCGCCGAGCCCCTCGATCTGCTGATATCCAACGGCCTCGCCAGCATGGGCTTCGCCTTGCCGGCGGGCCTGGCGGCGGCCTTGCATGAACCGGCGCGCGGCGCCGTTGTCATGACCGGCGACGGCGGCCTGCTGATGTGCCTGGGCGAATTGAAAACCGCCGCCGAGGCGAACGCCAACGTCTGTGTCATGGTTTTCAACGACGGCCGGCTGTCCCTGATCGATATCAAGCGCCAGGAGCGGCAGTTCCCCGATATCGGCATGTCCTGGCGGCAGCCCGATTTCGCCGCCGTTGCCCGCGGCTTCGGTTTCGAGGCCTGGCGGATCGACGACGCCGGCGAATTGGCGCCGGCCCTGGCGGCCGCGGCGGCAGGGCGGGGGCCGAGGCTGATCGATCTGCGCGTCGATCCGGGCGGCTACAACGACCAGATCAAGGCCCTGAGGGGCAGCGCCTGATTTCATCGTGCAACCACCGCTTCGGCGATAGCGGCGCGATGGTCCTTGCCTCCCGCCCGACGCTGGGGTGTGATAGCGGACAGGAAACGTTTGGAGGAAGTCGATGCGCATGAAGGCCGCCGTCCTGTTCGAGCAGGGCAAGGAACACCCGTTCACCGAAACCCGGCCGCTGGCGGTGGAGGAGCTGGACCTGGAGCCGCCCGGCGACGACGAGGTGCTGATCAAGACCGGGGCGGCGGGCCTGTGCCATTCCGATCTGTCGATGATCCGTGGGGTGATGGAGCGCAAGACGCCATTGGTGCCGGGCCACGAGGCGGCCGGCGTGGTGCTGGAGGTCGGCAAGGACGTCAGCCAGTGCAAGCCGGGCGACCACGTGGTGATGAGCTTCGTGCCGATCTGCGGCGAATGCGAATTCTGCACCACCGGCCGGCCGAACCTGTGCGGCACCGCCTTCGACGCCCGGACCACCGGCGCCCTGATCAACGGCAACCGGCGGCTGTCCCTGAACGGCGATCCGGTGCACCACACCAACGGCGTCTCCTGCTATGCCGAATACATGGTGGCCAGCGAGGATTCGGTGATCGTCATCGATCCCGAGGTGCCGATGGTCGACGCCGCGCTGTTCGGCTGCGCCGTGGTCACCGGCGTCGGCGCCGTGGTCAACACGGCCAAGGTTCCGGCCGGCGCCACCATTGCCGTGGTCGGTCTCGGCGGGGTCGGCCTCTGCGCCCTGCTGGGCGGCCTGGTCGCCGGCGCCGGGCGGATCATCGCCGTCGACATCGCCGAGGACAAGTTGGGCCTGGCCCGGCAGTTGGGCGCCACCGATACCTTCAACGCCTCGGACGCCGACTGCGTCGACCAGGTCAAGGAGGCGACCAAGGGCGGCGTCGAATTCGCCTTCGAGGTGGCCGGCGTGGTCGAGGCCATGCAGACCGCCTATGCCATTACCCGGCGCGGCGGCACCACGGTGACCTCGGGCCTGTCGCATCACACCCATGCTTTCGAAGTGCCGCACGCCCAGCTGGTGGTGGACGAACGCACCATCAAGGGCAGCTACATGGGCAGTTCCATCGTGCGCCAGGACGTGCCGCGCTTCATCCGCCTCTACCAGCAGGGCCGGCTGCCCATCGACCGGCTGCGCAGCGGCAACATCGGCCTCGACGACCTGAACGCCGGCTTCGACAAACTGGCGGCCGGCGACGCCGTGCGCCAGATGCTGGTGATGCACGACGAGTTCGCCGCCTAGAGGTTTGAGGACCGGCAAACTGGGCCACCGGAAAGGAGCGCGACATGACGAAGTCGTCAGGAGGGCAATCCGCCAATCGCGAGGACGCCGCCAAAGAATGGCGCGCCGCTTACGAGCAGACCATGGGCGAGGATCGTGGCATCCAGAACCGCTCGGGCCTGGAGGTTAGGCCGCTGTACACGCCCGATGACTGGGACGGCCAACGCTACGACGAGGCGCTGGGCTTCCCCGGACAGCCGCCCATGACGCGGGGCATCTACGCCACCATGCATCGCGGCCGGGCCTGGAGCCAACGTCAGCTGATCGGCCTCGGCACGCCGGAGGACTACAACCAGCGGCTCTCGCGAATGCTCGCGGCCGGGGCTTCGGCGATCAGCATCGTCCCCTGTAATTCCTTCTTTCGCGGCTACGACATCGACGAGGTCGACCCGCTGCTGTTGGGTACTTGCGGCACCATCGTCAACACCGTCGACGACGTCGACGTCTGCCTGCGCGGCGTCGATCTGGACCGGATCTCCCTGGGCCTGAACGATTCGGCGCCGTTTACCCTGCTGGCGATGATCCTGGCGGTGGCCCGCCAGCGCGGCGTGCCCTGGTCGCGGATCACCGGAACCTCGAACCAGAGCGATTACCTCTCGCATTGGGCGGCGCTGCACATGTATTGCCGCCTGCCCCTGGCCGGCATGCGGCGGCTGCAACTCGATCACGTCGCCTTCGCGCGGGCGCAACTGCCCGGCTGGAACCCGATCTCGGCGATCGGCCAGCACATCCAGCAGGCTGGCGCGACCCCGGCCGAAGCCATGGGATTGACCATCTCGTCGGCCTTGCAGACCGCCGAGGACTTGATCGCCGCCGGTATGGCGCCCGACGAATTCCTGCCGCGGTTGACCTTCTTCTTCGATGTTTCGATCAGCTTCTTCGAGGAGATCGCCAAATTCCGGGCCGGGCGCCGGATCTGGGCCCGGCTGACCCGCGAGCGATTGGGAGCCGAGGATGGGCGATCCCTGCGGTTCAAGTTCCATGCCCAGACCTCGGGCGCCGACATGACGCGGCAGCAGCCCCTCAACAACATTGCCCGCGCCTCGATCCAGGCCATGGCCGGAGTGTTCGGCGGCCTGCAGTCGTTGCACGTGAACGCCTACGACGAAGCCTTGAGCGCGCCCCAGGAAGGGCCGGCGCGGGTCGCCGTGGCCACCGCCAATATCCTGCGCGAGGAGGCCCACCTGGCCGACGTCGCCGATCCCCTCGGCGGCTCCTACTACGTCTAGCGCCTGACCGACGAAATGGAGGGCAAGATCCTGTCGGTGATCGCCGCGATCGATGCCGCCGGCGGCATGTACAAGGCGGTGGAGGACGGGGTGGTGCAGGACATGATCGGCCTATCGGCGCTGGCCTTTCAGGATCGCATCGAAAGCGGCGAGGAAAAGGTCGTCGGCGTCAATGCCTATGCGGCGGAGGAGGAGGCCGACCCGCGCGAAGGCCTCGGACGGCCCGACCCCGCCGCCATCGATGCCCAGATCGCCCGGCTCGAGCGCTTCCGCGCCGAGCGCGACCAGGTACCGCATCGCAAGGCGTTGGATCGATTGGCCCGCGCGGCGACGGATACCGATCTCAATATCTACCAGTGCGTCATCGATGCCGCCGCCGCCCGCGCCAGCCACGGTGAAATCGTCGGCTGCCTGCGCAAGGAAATGGGCGTCGGCGCGCCGCTGATCGCCGCCTGAGCAGTTTCGGGGACATGACGCTAAATTACGCTCACCGCCTTTGGGGCGTGAGCCAGACAGGGAGCGTAATTTAGTATCGTGTCCCCGAAACTGGGGCTGAGAGGCGGATGGCGATCGGTCTTCGGTTCCGGTCCGCATGGACCTGGATCTCGAAATGGTCCCGCTGGGCCACCTCGCGAACCTTGGTCGGGACAAAACAGACGACGTTGACGCCGGCGGCGTGTCGCAGGCTGTCGTAAATGATGCCGTCCCGACCGCCCTGGCGTTGCCGTTCCCCGAACACCTGGCTGCGAACGAAGGAGCGCCGATCGTAGAGGTCCGGCCGCTCTGTCTGTCGACCCCGGATATCGGCGTAGTCCGCGCCATCCAAACGGGCACCATAGGAGCGAAAGGTCATCCGGCCGCTTTGGCGGCCTTCGTTGATCGTCTGCCGGCGCAGATGGTGCGCGACCTCGGCGATCGCGGTTCGTTCCGCCAGGCTTGCGTACCAGGCGTTGAGCTCGGGTCCGGAGAACCGATTGCCCTCTGGCGCGCCATGCAGGAAGGCGGCCATGACGATGCTGGCGTTCGGCCGGCCATGGACCCATTGCGAACGCGGCAGGCGGTTGAGGCGGGCTTCGACCAGCCGGTCGTTGGTCCAGCCTTCCAGTTCCATAACCGCCGCCAAGTCGTCCGGCGAGCCGACGTCGTCGAACGCGCCGATCGGCGGGAACCGCGATGGCACCAATCGGTAACTTGGTCCGGGGACCGGGACGCCGTCAGCCATCGACGATCAAGATGTCCCCATCATTCCAGGCCTGATCCTCGATCTCGTCATCGACCGGTCCGGCGGAGATGCCGCCACGCCAGCCATCCAGGAACCGCCGCACATCGATGATGCCCATCTGGCTGCCCGAGACGATCAGATCGATGGGACGCTGGCCGCCGAACAGTGATGCCTGGTTTGCCGACCGCAGCCACTGCACACCCCGCTGCGGATCGCCGAACAGGATGCGCAGATCCTTGTGAATGCCCAACATGGCCGAGAGCCGCAGCAGGGTGTCCAGCGGCAGGGAGAGGCCCCTGCCCGTCCGTGCCTTGGATACCCAGTTGTGATAGGTCGATCGGGCCGGACTGCCGAGGGCTAGGAGGCGTTCGCGCTCGCTCAATTGCCACAACGCGGCGATGTTCAGGAACGTCCGAAGGCCCGGCCCGCCGAGCCGACCACGGGCGGCGGCATCAAACGTCTGCGGCGATACGAAACCGCCTTGCTCAACGGCACCGTCTTCGAATCCTGGCCGGTTCGTGGACATACGGTACTTCCAGTAGCCTTGCTTAGTCCATATTTGGACAATATAGGCAGATCTGGACAGGATTCAATGGCCGGGCCCCTGCGCAAGGCGAGATCGTCGTCTTTCGGCTATCGGCCCTGACGTATCGCCGATCGCTCACAGATCGGTGGTGTTTCTGCCGGCCCGGCCCTTGTCGGTCTTGTCGGCGAAATTCCGCAACAGGCCCGGCACGGCCGGGTTGGACAGCCCGGAATAGCCGGTGATGGCTTCGTAGGCCAACTGATCGTCCAGCGGCCGGCCGATGACGTTGAGGATGGTTTCCTTGGCCGAACGGATCGCCCAGGCATCGTTGCGCAGGATCTTCGCCGCCATGTCCTCGGCCGCCGTCATCAGTTGGTCCCGCGGCACCACCTTGGAGACCAGATTGCATTGCAGGGCCCGTTGCGCGTCGATCGGCTCGCCGGTCAGGTTCATTTCCAGGGCGATGCCGGCGCCGCAGGTGTTGACCATGCGCACGATGCCGCCGTCGCCATGATGATAGCCCCGGCGAACCTCGAACGAACCGAACATGGCGTTCTCCGAGGCGATGCGGATATCGCAGGCCAGCGCGGTCTCCAGGCCGCCGGCGACGGCCCAGCCGTTCACCGCCGCGATGATCGGTTTATAGATCCTGTGCAGGCCCCGGGTGATGCCGCCGAAACCGTCCTTGATCTTGTCGCGGGGATAGGCCGAGGTATCCTTGCCCAGCCAATAGGGCAGGTGCGATTTCAGATCGGCACCGGCGCAAAACGCCTCGTTGCCGGCACCGGTGACGATCGCCAGTTCGAGATCGTCATCGGCGGCGAAGTCCTTCCAGGTCTCCCACAACAAATCGTGCATTTCCAGATCGACGGCGTTCATCGCCTCCGGCCGGTTCAGCGTCACATAGGCGATCTTGTCGCTTTTTTCGTAGAGGACTTTGGGCATGGCGGGCTCCTATCATTGCCGGCGTGAAGGCACGCTCCGAGAACGATACGGCGATGGCGCGGCGGGACC
>JASLMH010000163.1 GCA_030746635.1 Alphaproteobacteria bacterium
CTCCATTTGCGAAAATAGAATCGGCCCACTCCAGCAAATTACCGGCCTCTCAGCAATACTGTCGTGTAGTGTGGCCGTAAAGATTGGAAAAGTGTAAATTCTTGCGACACTTTGGGCGAAATATGAGGTCACTTGGCGCTTCCATGATGTCTCAGCCACCGGCGCTACCATCCGGCCAAGAACTCACGGCCGCTCGCTCCGCCAATAAGGGATTGGATGACCACACATCAGCTGCTGCTAAACGGTAGCTTATGGCTATTCGTTCCCGTACCGGCTGCCAGCAATTGGTTTCCGCTGTTGAGCTGGAAGCGGAAATTCGAGAAGGTGTCGATAAAGCCGAATTATCGTATCCATACCCAGGTTATTGTCATCGTATGACGGGTTGGAACGTCAGCTGTCGCCACCGATGTGCTGGCGAAGGCACCGGCGAACAGCCAGCGCATGCCGGCCATGATCGCCAATTTGGTGACAAGGCCTCCGACGGCAATGGCATTTCGCTCCAGATGTCGTTACGACGCCATTCGATCACTCGCAGGTGTCGTCAAAGCCTGACAATCAAGCCATCGACCAGCGAGCGGCGATATGCGCCATAGGATGGCAGGATGCCCGCCAAGCCACCGACCGCTAGGAAACCCACCAGGTAGGCGAGATCCCGCACAGACAGGCCGCGGACACCAATCTGAATGCCATAAACGTCGTTGATCACCGGCCGGGCCAGAACCAGACCGACGTACAACAGACCCAGGCCGACGATCAGGCCCAGCACGGTGAGGACGACGGCCTCCAGGGTGATCAGGGAAAACACTTGCCAGGGCCGCGCGCCCACGGCACGCAGGATGGCGATCTCCCGCCGTCGTTCGCCAAGTCCGGCCAGCAACATGACCAGCATGCCAAGGAATGCTGCCAGGGCGACGAATATGGCGATCGCAGCCAGGGCCAATTCGGCATTGCTCATCAGGTCCCAGAGGGCCTGCAGGGTGACGCCCGGCAGGATAGCCAATAACGGTTCGCGGCGGTCGTTGTTGATTTCGCGTTGCAGGGTGAACACTGCGAAACGCGATTTCAGACCGATCAGGGCCGCCGTCAACGCCTTTGGCCTGAGCGTCAGCTTCCGCAACCGCTCGGCGCTCAGGCTGGGCCCTCCCTGCCGCCGGCCATCCTGCCAATCGATGTGCATGGCCTCGATACCGGCCAGCGACACATGCACGCCCCGGTCGACCGGCGTACCGGTGCGGCGCAGAATCCCGGCCACCCGGAACGGCCGGTCGTCGTGCTTGTTGATCTCTATGGCGCCCAAGCCATGACCGATCACGATGTTGTCGCCAAGCCCGTAGCCCAGGGCCGCCGCCACCTCGGCGCCCAGGACCGCATCGAACAGGTCTTCGAACGGCCCGCCGGCCGCGAACGCTAGGCGCTCGCGCTTGCCGAACCGATAGTGCTGGAAATAGCCGCGCTCGGTACCGATCACCCGATAGCCGCGGTGGCTGTCGCCCAAGGACAAGGGTACGGCCCAGGCGACGTCGGGATGCTCGGCGATCCGGCGATATGCCGCCCACGAGATGTTGTTGGTGGCGTTGCCGATGCGAAACACCGAATAGAGCAGCAAAGCGATTGGACCGCTGCGCGCACCGACGATGAGATCGACCCCCGACACTGTGTTGGCGAAACTCGCCCGTGCCTCTTCGCGCAGCCTGTCCACGCCCAACACCAGGGCCACGCCGATGGCCAGGGAAACGACTGTCAGGAATGCCGTGCCGCGCCGACTCCACAGGCTCTTCCAGGCCAGACCGCAAAGCACCGCGGCGATGTTCATGATGTCGCCCCTTGTTGCGGTTGCAGGCTGGACATGGAGACGGTGCGATCGAACCGTTCCGCCAGACGCTCGTCATGGCTGACGAACACCAGGGTAGTCGGCCGTTGTTGCAACTCCTGAATGATCAGATCCAGAAACAGCTCGGTATTAACCCCGTCCAGGGCCGAGGTCGGCTCGTCGGCGATGATGATCTCCGGATCGCCGATCAGCGCACGCGCCGCCGCCACCCGCTGCTGCTGCCCGGTGCTCAGGTCCCGCACCGGCTGTCCGGCGAACCGGGCGGGCGGTATGTCCATTTCTTCCAGCAATCGCCACGCCCCTGCCGCTACCGTACCGTCGGCGCGGATGGCGCGCCTGCGCCGACGCGTTGAAAACAGGCAGGGCAGCGCCACGTTTTCGATCAACGAGAGATAGGGCAGCAGATTGAAGACCTGAAAGATCAGGCCGATGTGATCGGCCCGGAAACGATCCCGCCCGGCGCTCGAAAGAGGGGTGATATCCTGGCCCAGCAACTCGACCCGGCCCCGCTGCGGCAAAACGATACCGCCAAGCAAATTGAGCAGGCTGGTCTTGCCACTGCCCGAAGGCCCGTGCAGGAATACCCGCTCGCCGTCGGCGATGCTAAGGCGCTCGATATCGAGAATGCCAGGACCCTTTGGCCGCCACTGGAATGTCAGATCGGCGATGTTGATCAAGGCGTGTTCGTCTTCTTGCCTGAGAATGCCGCGGGCCTAGAAGGCCGCCTTTCGGCTGCCGCGATCGAGCCGGTGGGATGTCTGTCCTTGCGGGCCAACAATCTGAACCCGAACACGGCGCATGCCCGGGAAGTGATCGAACAACAGCAGTTCGAGCGTTTTCAGCCCATCAACCGCCCGACAGCGGTAGGAATAGCGCAACCGGAATTCGGCGTGCTCCGTTTCGTCCCGATGGCCAGAACCGGTTGCGTGCGATCGCTCGCCGTCGCCGTGTCCCGACGGCAGCAGCGAGCGCAAGACTGCCACGACCCCCGGCTCGCAACCCGCAGCAGCATCGAATCGAAACAGCCTCTCCGGGGATTTCATCAGTGCCAATGCTGATTCCGCCCGCCGCGTCTGCGCGGCATCGGCCGGTCGATGCTCGAAACCGACCACGTCGTCGCCGGGGGTCGTAAGCTCCAGGATCAGATCGCCCGCCTCCACCGCGACGAGCAACGTGCTGACGCCATGGACATGGGCCCCAGCCGTCTGCGCAGCGGCCCCTGCCGCCGCCAGCGCCGACAACGCCACGACCAACGACAGGGCCGGATACCGCGAGACGCCATGCCGTCGCATCGGCCGTCCCGGCCACGTTCGCTCAGGGCAAGGCTTATTCATAGGGAACGATGCGTGTGCCTTCGAGCTCATAGGTGGAGACGACACCGCCGACGCCGTCGCGATAACCCAGCTTGCGATCGCTTTTGACCACTTTCAGCCGGCCGGTCACCCAAACGGCATCGTACAGCCCGTTGACCTTGTAGCTCTGATTGAGTTTCACCAGGACAATTTGATTGGCCGGCGGCGGCGGCGTGTGGATGCAGGCCCCGACGGTGGGAACCAGGAAAAATTCACTGACCGCCTGGCCCCCGAATTCCAGCGGCAATACGTAGCCGGGCAAGCGGATAAGCTGCCCATCCAGGGCCGGCACCGGGCTCGACTGGTAGCGTCTGTAGGCCTTCATGCCGTCGGTGAGCTTCTTCAGCAGGGCGGGCACGTCCAAGTTCTGTCCGCTCAGGCGGGTGGTGAGGTCCGCGATCTCCTCGTCCAGACCGGCCTTGTCCGCGTCGTTGCCGAGCCGGCGCCAGTTCTTGAGATCGTACAGCTCGAACAATTCGGCGAACTGCACGCCCTTAAGATGGGCGAACGGCGCGCGCACGTCCGGTTCCTTCGGAGTCAGATCCCGCCATGTCAGAGTGCGTTCGACGCCGGCCGATGCCGACGCCACGCCGACGGCGACCAACAGTCCAAGCATCCAACGAAACAATGATCCGGGCATGGCTTTCTGCTCCGCTCGTGGCCCCCAAGTCAGGGCCGAAACCCCTCCAGCGCGCGTGCGACCTGACCCACCAGGCCCGAGCCCGCCATCCGGGATTGTAACGAAGGCCGTGGCGACCGCAAGCTCACGCGGATGCAGAGCGGACACGCTTCAAGGCGATTTGCGGCCGAATTCGTCCAGCCATTGCCGGGCCAAGCGCTTGGCCGAGGCGAACTGGGCCGGGGACATTTTCCGGGCGATGCGATCATGGTTGGAGCTGCCGTCCGCCACGAGGTTGCACCACATGCGGGCGCGAAACCGATCCGGTAATCGGCCCGCGACATGTTTGCCGCCGGCTTTTGGGGCGACGTAGGCCTTGGCGATGCGCCATCAGCGCGCGCATGTTGGTCAGTTTAGATGTCAAGGTATTTGATTACATCGGCCAAAACCTGACCGAGAACGTTTATATCTACTCGGCGGCTTCCGAACCAGCGGTGCCGGAACCTGCTGCCTTCGGTCTTCTGGCGATCGGCTTGCTGGGCTTAATAGCGGCACGGCGCAGTATTAACGCCGCAGAGTTCTGCCCCGCTTCAGGTTTGGCCAAGAGACGTCCCGCTGGGCCATTTGGTTGGTGCCGATAATCGATGCTGCCCTAAAGTTGAAGGCACTGTTCACTCAAATCCATATTCGTGGGTGGGATATTGCGCCTATCATGAGACGAGGTCTTGGCTATGTCCGCTCCGCCCTGATTCTGGCCAACGTGGGTCGAACCGCCGACACTACAAAATGACCCGAAATGGAGGTGGCCGTCACCTTGTCCATGCCCCGACTTGCCACCTTCCCCGATGCCTGCACCCATTTTATTATGCTGGACATTTCGACAACATTACAGGGGGGACAGATCATGACGATTTCCGATAGCGCGCGCGATTTCTTCGAAGCCTGCGAGACAGGCAAGGGTTGGGACGGTTGCAAGGCATGGTGCCACGATGACGCGACCTTTTCCTGCCAGGCTGATGCCCTGGCCGATGTCGTTACGCTGGCCGGGTATGCCGACTGGATGCAGGGCCTGCTGGGTCCCCTGCCCGATGGACGGTATGAACTGAAGGCCTTTGCGACCGACGAGGCGCGCGGCGCGGTAGTGGCCGCGGCCGTGTTCCACGGCACCCACAGCGGTGACGGTGGGCCGGTGCCGCCGACAGGCAAGTCTGCCGCCGCCGACTATGTTTACGTCATGGATTTCGACGGCGACAAGATCCGGCACATGACCAAGGTCTGGAACGACGGTCATTCGCTCCGCCAACTTGGCTGGGCGTGATGCGCTAGCGTGTCCGTCTGCTGTTTTTCGCGGATCTTGTCAGCGACGCTCGATGGCAGTTTCTGGCTATTAGCGTTGGTGTTCGGTTCGATTCGACCACGTCCGCTCGTTGTGTGTTATCGGGCATTTGACGATGGGTCGATAATCGTGTCGGGCGCCCAGGTCCAGCCGCGCTGGCAAAAAACTATGGGCGCCGCGGCCTTGGCCGCGGCGCCCAGTATGCCATGTCAGGGGAGGAGGGGCCTGTCATAGCATCGCCGGCGAGGACGGAGATGTGCCGGCGGTGTGTTTGTCCGCGGCATATGGCGCGGCACTCGTCGAGAACAACCAATGACCCTGACCTTAAACGGCATGAGTAAAAAAAACGTTACTATGTAAGAGATCTTTTTCCGCCGCGATCGGCGGCGACGGGTGGTGAAATCCCGCCGTCCCGTTTTCACCGCCCCTGGCCCATGGCATAGTGCGGCGATGAATCAAGACGCGGCGGACAACCCTGCAAACGGCGGCGATCGGAGCCATCTGTACCTGATCGACGGCTCGGCCTACATCTTCCGGGCCTACCACGCCCTGCCGTCGCTGAGCCGCAAGAGCGACGGCATGCCGATCGGCGCGGTGTCCGGCTTTTGTAACATGCTGTTGAAGTTGGTCGACGACGTGCGCGACGACGGCGAGGCGGACTACCTGGCGGTGGTCTTCGATGCCTCGCGGTACAGTTTCCGCAACGAGATCTATCCCGAATACAAGGCCAACCGGCCGCCGGCGCCCGACGACCTGGTGCCGCAATTCCCCCTGGTCCGCCAGGCCAGCGAGGCCTTCAACCTGGCCACCATCGAGATGGAGGGCTTCGAGGCCGACGACGTCATCGCCACCTACGCCCGCCTGGCCCGCGAGGCCGGCATGAAGGTGACCATCGTCAGTTCCGACAAGGACCTGATGCAACTGGTGGGCGACGGCGTCGACATGCAGGACCCCATGAAGCAGCGCAAGATCGGCCCCGACGAGGTGCGCGAGAAGTTCGGCGTCGGGCCGGAGCGGGTGATCGACGTGCAGGCGCTGTGGGGCGATGCCACCGACAACGTGCCCGGCGTGCCGGGCATCGGCGTCAAGACGGCGGCGCAACTGATCGGGGAGTACGGCGACCTGGACAGCCTGCTGGAGCGGGCCGAGGAGATCAAACAGCCAAAGCGCCGGCAAAGCCTGATCGACAACGCCGACCTGGCGCGGTTGAGCCGGCAACTGGTCACCCTGAAGGACGACGTGCCGGTGGAGCGGCCAATGGAAGCGCTGCGCCTGCGCGAGCCGGAACCCGAGGTGCTGTTCGGTTTCCTCGACGAGATGGAGTTCGACCGCCTGGCCGGCCGCCTGCGGGCCCGCCTGGGCGAGGCCGCGCCCGAGGCACCGACCGCCAGCCTGCCGGAGGCGGCGGACTATGTCTGCGTGCAGGACCTGGAGACCCTGGATCAATGGATCGGCGCCGCCTACCGGGCCGGGGCGGTGGCGGTGGACACCGAAACCACCTCGCTGGATGCCATGCGGGCGGAACTGGTCGGGGTGTCGTTGTCGGTGGAGCCGGGCCGGGCCTGCTATATCCCCCTGGGCCACAAGGGCCCGGCGCCGGACGGCGAGTTGGACCTGGCCGGCGGCGGCGACACGGCACCGCCGCAGATCCCCCTGGACGCGGCGCTGGAGCGGCTGCGTCCCCTGCTGAACGATCCCTCGGTGCTGAAGATCGGCCAGAACCTGAAGTACGACATGCTGGTGTTGAGCCAGCACGACATCGAGCTGACGCCGATCGACGACACCATGCTGCTCTCCTACGTTACCGAGGGCGGCCTGCACGGCCACGGCATGGACGAATTGTCGAAGCTGCATCTGGAGATCGCTCCGATCAGCTACAAGGAGGTGGCGGGCAGCGGCAAAAGCGCCATCACCTTCGACCGGG
Source organism: Alphaproteobacteria bacterium (assembly GCA_030746635.1). Classification (GTDB taxonomy): domain Bacteria; phylum Pseudomonadota; class Alphaproteobacteria; genus JASLMH01. The sequence goes on from JASLMH010000163.1 coordinate 7,063, forward strand.
TGCCGCTGGACAAGGCCACCGATTATGCGGCCGAGGACGCGGATCTGACCCTGCGGCTGCATCGCTTCCTGAAGCCGCGGCTGGTCGCCGAACGGGTGACCACGGTCTACGAAACCCTGGAGCGGCCCCTGGTGCCGGTGCTGGTGGAAATGGAGCGGGCCGGCATCCTGGTCGACCGGGCCGAGCTGGCGCGGCTGTCGGCCGACTTCGCCGAGCGCATCGACGCCCTGGAGGGGCAGGTGCACGAGCTGGCCGGCGAGGCCTTCAACGTCAATTCGCCCAAGCAACTGGGCGAGATCCTGTTCGACAAGATGTCGCTGCCCGGCGGCAGGAAGACCAAGACCGGCGCCTACGCCACCGGCGCCGACATCCTGGAAGGGCTGGCGGCCCAGGGCCACGACCTGCCGGCCCGGGTGCTCGACTACCGCCAGCTGGCGAAGCTGAAAAGCACCTACACCGATGCCCTCCAGCAGCAGATCAACCCGGATACCGGGCGGGTGCATACCTCCTACGCCATGGCCGCCACCTCGACCGGCCGCCTGGCCTCGACCGATCCCAATCTGCAGAACATCCCGGTCCGCACCGAGGAAGGCCGGCGCATCCGCAAGGCCTTCGTCGCCGCCCCCGGGCATCGGCTGATCAGCGCCGACTATTCCCAGATCGAATTGCGCATCCTGGCCCATATCGCCGATATCGAGGCTCTCAAGGGTGCCTTCCACGACGGCCTGGACATCCACGCCATGACCGCCTCGCAGGTTTTCGACGTGCCGATCGAGGGCATGGACGCGATGGTCCGGCGGCGCGCCAAGGCGATCAATTTCGGCATCATCTACGGCATTTCCGCCTTCGGCCTGGCCAACAACCTGGGCACCACGAAAAGCGAGGCCCAGGACTACATCAACGCCTATTTCGAACGCTATCCGGGCATCCGCGACTACATGGAGCGGACCAAGACGGCCTGCCGGCAGCACGGCTTCGTCGAGACCCTGTTCGGCCGGCGGGTGCACATGCCCGGCATCAACGACCGCAACCCGGCCCGTCGCGGCTTCCACGAACGGGCGGCGATCAACGCCCCGATCCAGGGTTCGGCCGCCGACGTCATCCGCCGGGCCATGGTGCGCATCCCCGACGCCCTGGCGGCGGCCAACCTGGGCGCCCGGATGCTGTTGCAGGTGCATGACGAGTTGATCTTCGAGGTCGCCGAGGGCGAGGTCGACGACACCATCACGGTGGTCAAACGGGTGATGGAACAGGCCGCGCACCTATCGGTGCCCCTGACCGTCGACGCCGGCGTCGGCGACAGCTGGGACCAGGCACACTAGCGGCTCCAACAGCCGACAACGCGTTCCATATGGGGGAGAACGTTCGGGTGGGACGACAATGGGCACGCAAGGTGGGGCTGGGCAGCGGTTTGGTGCTGTTTGTCTTTGTCGCCACCCATTTCCTGAACCACAGCCTGGGCATTATTTCCCTGGAGGCCATGGAGGCCGGGCGCGAGGTGTTCATCGCGGTCTGGCGGAGCGTACCCGGCACCATATTGCTGTACGGCGCCATGTTCCTGCATGTGGTGCTGGCCCTATACGCCCTGTGGCGGCGGCGTAGCCTGCGCATGTCAGTGACCGAGGGCTTCCAGGTGGTCCTGGCGTTGAGCATCCCTTTCCTGATTCCGCCGCATGTCCTGGCCACCAGGGGCGCGCACGAGATCTTCGGCATCCACGACAGCTATCTGTACGAGCTGCTGAGCGTCTGGGTGTTCCTGCCGGACAACATCGTACTGCTGCCGCTGGGCCTGCTGGTGGTCTGGAGCCATGGTTGCATCGGCCTGCATCAATGGCTGCGCCTGCGGCCCTGGTACCTCAAGGCCAAGCCATGGCTGTTCGCCACCGCGCTATTGCTGCCGGCCCTGGCCCTGATGGGCTTCACCGGCGTCGGCAAGCAGTTGGTGTTGCTGGCCCGGGACCAGGATTGGCTGCGCGACGCGGTGGCAAGCTTCCGCCTGCCCGGTTCCCCCGATCCGGTCATCGCTTTCGTCTACGGCACCGCCGAGCAAATCATGTTGGGGACCGTCATCTTCCTGGCACTGTTTGTGCTGGCGCGCCTGGCCCGCGGCTATTGGCAGCGGCGCAAGACCCGCATCGTCATCGCTTACCCGGACGGCCAGGAAGTCGCGGTGGAGCCGGGCGCCAGCGTCCTCGAGGCCAGCCGCATGGGCGGTATCCCGCACGCCTCGGTCTGCGGCGGCCGGGGACGCTGTTCGACCTGCCGGATCAAGATCGCCGACGGCCTGGCCGTCCTGCCGCCGGCCGGCGAGGAGGAGCAGAAGGTGCTGCAACGGGTCGGCGCGCCCGGCGGCGTGCGCCTGGCCTGCCAGCTACGCCCGACCGCCGATACGGCGGTGATCCCGCTGCTGCTGCCGAGTGCCACGCCGGCCGACGGCCGGCCCCGGCCGGATTACCTGCAGGGCAGCGAGCGGGAGATCGCGGTGCTGTTCGCCGATCTACGCGCCTTCACCAAGTTCAGCGAGGCGAAACTGCCCTACGACGTGGTGTTCGCCCTGAACCAGTATTTCCGCGGCATGGGCGAGGCGGTGGAGGGGGCCGGCGGCCATCTCGACAAGTTCATCGGCGACGGCGTGATGGCCCTGTTCGGGGTGCAGTCCGGCCTGGCCGAAGGCTGCCGGCAGGCCCTCGGCGCGGCGGCCGAGATGTCGGTGGCGTTACAGCACCTGAACCAGCAACTGCGTCACGACCTGGACGAGCCGTTGCGCATGGGCATCGGCATCCACGCCGGCCCCGCCATCGTCGGCGAGATGGGCTATCGGGCGGCGACCTCGGTGACCGCCGTCGGCGACACCGTCAACACCGCCAGCCGGCTGGAGACGATGACCAAGGAGTTCACCGTGCAGGCGGTGATCTCGGCCTACGTGGGCGAGGCGGCGGGGCTGGATCTGTCCCGTTTCGAGGTGCGGCAGGTGGCGGTGCGCGGCCGGGCCGAGCCCCTGGCGGTGCACCTGATCGGCGATGCCCGGCAACTGCCGGCCGGCGCTCGCGCCAAACGACCGCGCAAACGCACTCGGGTGCGGGTCAAGGCGCCGGCCGCGGAGTAGGACCATTGACTCCGGACGTGATACCGAATTGCAGTGATATTGACCGATGGACGTGCTTCGAGACGGGCGCTCCGCGCCCTCCTCAGCACGAGGATAACTTACTGAAAATGCAGGATTCTCCTCATCCTGAGGAGAGCCGCAGGCTCGTCTCGAAGGATGAATGGGACGAGTCAGACTCGTTGCATCTTGGTACTATCGTCGGCGACGGCGTGTCTCGCGCGTCTTGACCTGTGGTATCGTTGGCGCCGCCTTGATCTCGGCCGCCGGCGCCTCGGCCGCGGCTTCGGGTGCCGCCGGCGTTGCCGGTTCGTACGGCTTGCGCCACAACGACCCGCTACCCTGCCCTTCGCCCTGGGTGCCGGAATAACCGCCGTAGCGGGTGTACGCCGGCGCCGTGGTCAGCCCGGGCGTGGTTGGCTGGGCACCACCAAAGGTGCGGCTGCCGACCAGCGAATCCTTCCAATGGGCGCCCAGGCCGGGCGGCATTGCCGTCCCGCCAACGCCAGGGGTGGTGACGGGACTGCGGCCGGTATAGCGGCTGCTCTGGGCCGAGGCCGGCACGGACCCCACGGCCAGCACCGACAGCACCGTTACGGCGCCGATCGTCAACCGCCCTGCCCTACGGCGTCCAGCCAATGCCACGCCTCATCTCCGATTGCCCATGGCCGCCGGCTCGTGGCGGCCACCTCACATAGATGGGCCCGGCGGCCGGTGGATCAAGCGTCGGCCCGCTTCGCCTCCTCTTCCTGGTAGAGCTCCTTCTTGGACAGCTTGCCTACCGGGGTTTTCGGCAGTTCGGCGCGGATTTCCAGCGCGGCCGGCAGTTCGTGCCGGCCCAGCTTGTCGTCCAGGAATTCGCGCAGCTCCTCCAAAGTGAACGGCGCGGCGCCCTCCACCAGGGTGACGAAGGCCTTGGCCGCCTGGCCGCGATAGTCGTCGGCCACGCCGATCACCGTGCATTCCGCCACCGCCGGGTGCTGATAGATCGCGTCCTCGATGTTGCGCGGGTAGACGTTGTAGCCGCCCGAGAGGATCATGTCCTTCTTGCGGTCGACGATGAAGACGTAGCCGTCGTCGTCCATGTAGCCGATGTCGCCGGTGTGGAAGCGGCCGCCGGCGAAGGCCTCGGCGGTTTCCTCCGGCTTGTTCCAGTAGCCGGCCATGACGTTCGGGCCGCTGATGCAGATCTCCCCCCGTTCGCCCAGTTCCAGCAGTTTCTCCGGCTCGTCCACGTCGGTGAATTCGATGACGATGCCGGGCAGCGGGATACCGGACGAGCCGGCCCGGGGCTCGGCGGATAGGTGGTTGGCGGTGCCGGGCGAGCAGGTCTCGGTCATGCCCCAACCCTCGACCAGGCGGCAGCCGCTCTTCTCCTCGAACTGGCGTTGCAGCTCGGGGGGCAGCGGCGCGCCGCCGGAATTGCAGAACTTCAACGACGTCAGGTCGGTTTCGCCGGCCTTGGGATGGCCGAGGATCGCCGTGTACATGGTCGGCACGCCGGGGAACACGGTCGGCCGCTTGCGTCCCAGATCGCGGATCACGTCGTCCAGCTCGAAGCGCGGATGCAGGATCATCTCGCTGCCGCCGGCCACGCCCAGCAGCATGATCACCGTCAGGGCGTAGATATGGAACAGCGGCAACACCACCAGCACCCGCTCCTTGCCCTGTTCCAGGATCGGCTCGTCGCCCTCGCCCCATTGCTGCAATTGGCGGGTCGCCGACACCAGGTTGGCGTGGGTCAGCATCGCCCCCTTGGGCACGCCGGTGGTGCCGCCGGTATATTGCAGCACCGCCAACTCCTCGGTCAGCGGGCCAAGCCGGGGCTTCTCGTAGCGGCCGTCATTGGCGATCAG
>JASLMH010000164.1 GCA_030746635.1 Alphaproteobacteria bacterium
GGATTGTCCCGACCTTATATAAGCCCTTCCGGAAGCCGGCCCGGTAATTCCGCATCATTTGACCCGCGGGTCGATCGGCACTTCGGCGGCCAGGCCCAGCACCGCCTCGAACGCCGCCGCCGCCGAAAGCAAGGCCGCTTCGCCGCGCGGCGGCGCGACGATTTGCAGGCCCACCGGCAGGCCGCTTTCGGTGAAGCCGCAGGGCACCGACACCGCCGGGCAGGAAGTGGGAGTGATTACAAAGGTATGCATCAGCCAGTCGACGTAATTGTCGAAGCTGACGCCGGCCACCTCGGTCAGATAGCGGATGTTCACATCGAACGGCGGCGACATCACCGTCGGCGTCAGCAACAGATCGTAAGTCTCGAAGAATTCACACATATTGCCGTAGATTCGACCGCGGGCCAGTTGCGCGGCCGCGACCTCGTCGGCGGTCAGGGCCGCCCCCTTCTCGTAGTTCCAGATCACCTCGGGCTTCAGCTGATCGCGGTGGTTTTCCATATGTCCGCGATGGCTGGCGATGAATATCGCCGCCCGCAGAACCTGGAACATCTCCTGGGCGCCGGCCAGATCGGGGCAGGCCTCCTCCACCTGCGTTCCCAAGTCGCTGAACCGCCGCGCCGCCGCCTCGCAGATCCGCGCCACCTCCTCCTCGACCGGGGCGACGCCCAGAGTGGCGCTCCAGCCGACCCGGCGGGGCGGCGTCTGTCGCCCGGCCGCCGCCTGAAACGGCTCGACGGGAGGCGGCATGGACAGCGGGTCGCGAGCGTATTGTCCGGCCATGGCGTCCAGCATCAGCGCCACATCGCCAACGTTGCGCGCCATCGGGCCGACCACCGGCAGATCGTTGAAGGGCAACGCCGTAGTGGTGGTGCCGTGCGGGCAGCGGCCCGGGCTGGGCCGGAAGCCGATCACCGAACAGAACGAGGCCGGTATCCGCAGCGAGCCGCCCAGATCGCTGCCGGTCGCCAGCCAGACCTGGCCGGTGGCCAGGTTGACCGCCGCGCCGCCGGACGAACCACCGCAATTCATCCCCGTATGCCAGGGGTTCAAGGTGGCGCCGAAGACCTCGTTGAAGGTGTTGGCGCCGGCGCCGAATTCCGGGGTATTCGATTTGCCGACCACGATGGCGCCGTTGCCCTCGAGGGCCTGCACCATGAGATCGGATTCGCTGGCGATGTTGTCGGCATAGATCGGCGAACCGAGAGTGGTGCGGACGCCGGCGACGTCGTTCAGGTCCTTGACGGAAATCGGCAGGCCGTACAGGTAGCCCGGCCCGGGATCCTCGGGAAAACCCTTTTGTTCCAAGTGCTTGGCGACGTCCTGGGCGCGCTCCAGACACAGCGTGACCATGGCGTTGACGGCGCCGTTGGTGGCGGCGATGCGATCGGCCGCGATCTCCACCGCCTCGCTCGGCCGCACCTCGCGCCGCCGCAAAAGGTCGACCATCTCCCGGGCCGTCAGCCGCCACAATTCCGCCATCACCCTCTCCTTCGATCACCCGCCGCCGGCCGGCCAGACAACCGTTGCGCCGGGCAAGCGGGCCTTTATACTGCGCCCGCCCGCCACCGCAACAGCGAGAAACCGAATGGTGGAAATCCGCTACGACGTTACCGGCATCGGCAACGCCATTGTCGACGTGCTGGCCCACGCCTCCGAAGAGTTCCTGGTCGAGCACGCATTGAACAAGGGGGCGATGACCCTGATCGACGCCGAGCAGGCCGAACAGCTATACGCGGCCATGGGTGCCGGGACGGAAAGCTCCGGCGGTTCGGCCGCCAATACCCTGGCCGGCGTCGCCGGCCTGGGCGCCCGGGGCTGTTTCATCGGCAAGGTGCGCGACGATCAGTTGGGCGGCATTTTCGCCCATGACATCCATGCTATCGGGGTGGATTTCCACAGCGAGCCGGCGACCAGCGGCCCGCCCACGGCGCGCTGCCTGATCATGGTGACGCCGGACGCGGCGCGGACCATGAACACCTACCTCGGCGCCTGCATCGAATTGGGCCCCGAGGACGTCGACGAGGAACTGATCGCGGCCTCGGCCTACACCTACCTGGAAGGCTACTTGTGGGATCCGCCGCACGCCAAGGAAGCCTTCATCAAGGCCATGGGGGCGGCCCGGGCGGCCGGGCGCAAGGTGGCGCTGACCCTGTCGGACGGTTTTTGCGTCGACCGGCACCGGGCCGAATTCCTGGATCTGGTGGAACACCACGTCGATATCCTGTTCGCCAACGAAGACGAAATCATCTCGCTGTACCAGGTGGCCGACTTCGACGACGCGCTGCAGCACGTCCGCGGCCATTGCGAGATCGCCGCCCTGACGCGATCGGAGAAAGGCTCGTTGATCGTCGCCGGCGACGAGGTGCACCTGATCGACGCCGAGCCGGTGGCGCAGGTGATCGACACCACCGGCGCCGGCGATCTGTACGCCGCCGGCTTCCTGACCGGACTGGCCCAGGGCCGCGGTCTGCATGACTGCGGCCGCATGGGCGGCATCGCCGCCGCCGAGGTGATTTCGCACATGGGCGCCCGGCCGGAGGTCGACCTGAAGGAACTGATGGCCCAGCGCCTGGGTTAACCCTAACCCTTTTTGCGGACGTAGACGGCGCTGACCTGACGCAGCAGCGGCGCGCAGGCATCGCAGTTCTCGCTCAGGCCGTCCAGGTCGAGCGGTTCGAGCCGGACCTCGAAACCCAGGCTCTCGTAGGTATCGACGATATCGCGCAGGCGCATCTCGTCGGTGTTGCAGCGCCATTGCCAGCCCAGGGCCGTCAGTTCCGCGTCGATCGGCAGATCGCAGCCGGTGTAGGCGCCCACCTCCGCCGCCGGCACCTCGCAGCCCGCCTGCCGGATATCCCACTCTTCCTCGGACATTTCGCGTCGCCGTCTAGGCCACGGCCCGATCGGCCGGGACGGCGTCCTGCCGACGCAGCTTGTCCAGTCGGATATGGCCCAATAGGGCGCAGCCCAGCGCCGCGGTGTATTGCGGCATGTCGCCCTCGGCCACGTTGACCTCTACCTTCAGAAGGTCCTTCACCGCTTCGGCGATGGTATGCCAGCGCAGGATACCGCCGACCAGGGTGACCTCGGGTTCGACCTTGACCCGCTTCAGCAACTGTACCGAGCGGCTGGTCAGCGACAGGGTGGCGCCGTACATGATGTCCTCGGGCGGCACGCTGTTGGAGAGATGGTTGATCACCTCCGATTCCGCGAACACCGTGCAAACGCCCGAGATCGGCACCGCCTCGGTGGCCGCGTTCAACAGGCCGCCGATGTCCTGGGTGTCATAGCCCATGTAGCGCACGGTCTTTTCCAGGAACATGCCCGTACCCGAGGCGCATTTGTCGTTCAGGCGGAAGGTCTGAACCTTGTGGTTGGCGTCGACCCGGCTGGCCTTCATGGTCTGGCCGCCGATATCCAGCACCGTCCGCGTTTCGGGAAACAGCAAGGTGGCGCCGCGCGCCGTCGCCGTCAGGTCGGTGACCTGCAGATCCCGGTCGGCGTACTGATGCCGGCCATAGCCGGTGGTGATGCAATAGGCCAGGTCGGTCTCGGCCAGGCCGGCCTGCTTGGCGGTCTCGGCCACCACCGTGGCAGCGGCTTCCTGCAGGCGCGAGCCGGTCGGTTGCATCCAGCGGCCGCGGATCCGCCGGGCCTCGTCCATCACCAGGCCCTTGGTATAGGTCGAACCGATATCGAGACCGATCGTGTACACCATGGTCAGGCCATCTCCTCGATCTTCCGGGGCTCGCCGGCCAACGCGCTGTCCATGGCGAACAGGGCGGCACCCAGGGCGCCCATGTAGTGGGATTCCCCGCTGACGTTCAGCTTCTTCTCCAGCTTGTCTTCCATCGCCTTGATCATGCCGACGTTGAGGGCGACGCCGCCGGTAAAGGTGATCTCGTCCTCGATGCCGACCCGCCGCAACAGGCCGAAAGTTCGGGCGGCGATCGATTGATGCACGCCCCACAGGATGTCCTCGACCGTCTTGCCCTTGCCCAGCCAGGCCAGCACCTCGGCCTCGGCGAACACGGTGCAGGTGGTGGAAATGCGCACCGGCCGTTCGGACTCCAGCGCCGTCGGGCCCAGGTCGTCCAGCGGGATCTCCAAGGCGTTGGCGGCGGCACCCAAAAAGCGGCCGGTGCCGGCGGCGCATTTGTCGTTCATGCAAAAATCGACGATCTCGCCGCTCGGTTGCACGCTGATCGCCTTGCTGTCCTGGCCGCCCATGTCGAGCACGGTGCGGGTGCCCGGGAACATGTGCACGGCGCCGCGGCCGTGGCAGCTGATTTCCGTCACCTGGGTGTCGCCGAAGGTCACCTTGTAGCGGCCATAGCCGGTACCGACCACATAGGCGATGTCCTGCTCGGACACCTCCGAGCCTTCGAGGGCCACTTGAAAGGCGTCCTCGGCCGCCTTGATGACATTGGCGCCGGTATCGATCAGCGACCGGCCGACGATCCTGCCCGCCTCGTCGATGACCACCGCCTTGGTCTGGGTCGAGCCCACGTCAACGCCCGCCGCACATTTCATCGATCGTCTCCTCGTTGCCGCATCGCCACTTTTCGTGCCGGCACGTTCAATCGAACATGATGTTTTCGACAAAAGTCTCCAACTGGATCGACAGATGGTCGAAAGTGGTCTGGTTTTCCTCGAACTCGCTGATGAAATAGGGGATATCTTCCTCGTCCAGGGCCTTGGAATAGGCTACCTGTTCGTCCAGCCCCGGCTCGCACATTTTCGCCGCCGCCAGGATCGCCGCCTCGGCGTTGGCATTCCTGATCCGCTCCAGCAGCATCTTCTCCTTCGGCTTGCGCAGATCGTGCTGCACCGGGCTGTAGGAGGATTTCTCCACGTAGGCCTCGGCCAGATTGGCCAGGGGATCGCCGTCCACGGCGACCTCGTCGATGATGAAACGCAGGCCGATGAACAGATCGTCGTCGACCACGTAGCAGGAGCGCGAGACGGTCTGCAAAAGATCGATCGGCGGCACCTCGCAGAAGCCGCCCTCGAACACCACGCGCATCTTGTCCTGCTGGCGGGCGGGCCGTTCGCGCACCATCGCCAGCACCGTTTCGAGAAATTCGTTGTATTCCTCGCGCGGCAGAAAGCCGGCCAGGGAGAGCAGCGCCAAGGCCTCGTCCGAACCCAGCAGCCACGGCGTCTCGCGCCGAATGCGGTAGAGTTCGCGGAACAGCAGGCGGCTTTGGTTGAAGACGGCGATCGAGCGGCGCAGATCCTCGTCGGTGACCTGCCTACCGGCCACCGCTTCGATATCGCCCTTCAAGCGCAGATACTCACTGCGCAGATAGTCCAGGGTGTGCTTCGAGTTCGGGTTCTGCGGCAGATACAGGATCTGGCACTTGTAGTCGAAATTGCGGCCCCAGATGGCGCTGAGATTGCGCGCCGCGTCGCAAATCGGATGGGTGACGAACAGGTCCAGCTCGATATCGCCGGTCAGGGCGATATCCAGCGAGGTCTTGATGATCGAACACAGATACGAGCCGAAGCGGGATTCGGCCTCGAAGCAGTCGCTTTGCGCGCCGCAGATCTTCACCGGCAGCATGCCGGCGGCATGGACGATCTCCTCGGGGAAATAGACCTGAAAATGGCCCAGTACCTTGCCGCCCTGTTGGCGCCAGGCCTTGACCGTGGGATAGCCGGGATCCTCCACCAGTTCACGGACGAGGTGCAGGATCTGGTCCAGCGGCTTGCCTTCCCAGCCAGTGAAGTAACGGTGCGCCTTGTTCATCGATGTCTCCTCAGATACGCCGAGGCCAGGGTCAAGGCCGCTAGGCCATCGCCTGCTGTTGCCGCGAGACCAAACCTTCGAAGTAGGCGTCGACCCGGTTCCGCATCTGCGCCTCGGACACCACCCGGGGGTCCATCAGATCGGATTCGATGAACAGGGTCGGCAGGCCGGTCCGCTCCACCGCGAAGCGACGCTGATCGGCCAGCCCGGTCGACACCGTGCGGCAACTCTTGATCGGGTGGTAGACGATGCCGTCGAGCTGGTAGTCGACGGCGGCCTCCTCGATGGTCATGGCTTGGTGGAACATGGCGTCCATCGCCGCCCGGACCGAGAACAATACCCCCTCGGCGAAGCTCTCCAGCGGCCGCTCCAGATCGTATTGAACGTCGGTGCAGGTGCCGCCCGAGGCAAACCAAAGGTAGGACGAGGTGACGAAGGTGCCGCCGCGATCCGTGAACAGATCGTTGAAGCGGCGGAAAATCGGATAGCAGGGCACGCCCACGAAGGCCAGGCGGAAACGTTGCTCCACGGGCGCCAAACCTTCGTCGGTGCGGCCCAGGATGCCAAGGCCGTTATCCACCTTGTATTGCATCTCCTCAAGCAGTTGCTTGAAGTACTGGCTGCCCTCGGGGGTGCCGCGAAAGCCGTTGGCCATGCCCAGGAACACGGTGCCGTCGGTCAAGGCGTTGAAGATCGACGGCGTGGCGCGGTTCAGGTCGAGGATCTGGCGCCAGGCGGCGCTCATGTCGTTGGCATAGCCCAGCACCTCGCGGAACCGATCGATATCGAATTTCTTGCCGCTGACCTGCTCGCAGGTCTCGATCAATTCCTTGATCTGGCCGAGGACATATTTGTGTTCGTAGCCGAATTCCTCGCTGCCCGGCATGCTTTGCTCGCCGGCGGCCCGGGTGCCGGGGATATCCATGGTGACGATCGGGATATCGTACAGCCGCTCCCAGACCTCGGCCCATTTGATGTAGGTGTTGCAGGCCCCGGTCAGCACCGCCATCGACGGTTTCGGAATGCGCCCCATGGGATGCTCGCCGCCGCGCAACTGCATCGCCACGTCGGCCTTGACGTAGCCGCAGATGTCCGGCGAATAGCCGTAATCCTCGGCATCGTTCAAGAGCTCGGCCGAAACCTTCTTGATCGCCGTCTGCAGCGAGTTCACTTCCGGGAAGACTACCGGCAGATCGAAGCTCTTCAACACCTCGTTCATGCTGCCCATGACGAAAACATAGGTCGCCCGGTCGCCGCGTTCGGCCACGGCGGTCAGTTCGTCGAACCATTGCTTGAACAGCCGACCGCCCTCGCGTACCCCGCGCCCGACGATCTCGTCACCTGTCTGCTGCCTATCGAGGCTGACCTGATCCTGGGCCATTCTTCCCGTCCCCTTGTCTGCGGATCGCGCCCGATGGCTCGATATCGGGTTATCGCAAGGTTAGCTCGACATGGCCGCAAACGCCAGAGTTCAGTGCATCCAACAATCCGTTAATCCATCAATTCGGGCGCGAAAATCCCTGACCCGAATACCTCTTACGAAAGGTCCCGCCGCCGCATCGCCGCTTGTCCCGCCGCGCGCCGATCACATAGACTTTCAGCCCGCCCAACCGCCGGGGCGCGAGGCAGGGGAGTTGACCGCGATGGCCGACTGGATGGAGACCTATCGGGGCGCGGTGCTGGGCGGCGAGTATGACGCCGAATCGCACATGAACACCGCCATCTATGTCTCCCGGTTCGATCAGGCGACCTGGTTCCTGTTGAGTTCGGTGGGCATTACCCCGGCCCTGATGCGCCAACGCGGCCGGCGCATCGCCATGGTGCGCCAGGCGGCCCAGTACCTGCGCGAATTGCGCGGCGGCCAGTTGCTGACGGTGGAAAGCGGCTTCGTCGCCGTCGGCAGGAAGCATCTGCGCTTCCAGCACCGCATGTTCGACGTCGAAAGCCGGGCCCTGGTCGCCTCGTCCGACTGCACGGCGGTGCAGGCCAGCCTGAAGACCGGCCGTTCGGTGGTCATGCCGGCGGGTCAGAGGCAGGCCGCCGAAGGACTTCTGGTCACCGCCAATGTCGCCGGGGCCACCGGCCTGGACTAACCTTCACAGCCTTGCCATCGCCGGCCCACTGGTCTTACATGACCGGCGGGGATATTCGCAGCAACAACGGGATGACAGCACATGAAACTGTACCAATCGGTTGGTCCGAATCCGCGCGTCGTGCGCATGTTCATGGCCGAAAAGGGCATTGAGTTGCCCATGGAGACGGTCGACATCCGGGCCGGCGAAAACCGCCAGGAGCCGTTTCTGAGCATCAATGCCGCCGGACAAAGCCCGGCCCTGGAGCTGGACGACGGCAGCCATGTCGCCGAGATCACGGTGATCTGCGAATACCTGGAGGAGCGCCACCCGGAACCGCCCTTGATCGGCCGCACGCCGGAGGAACGGGCGGAGACCCGCATGTGGACCCGGCGCATCGACCTCAACATCTGCGAACCGATGGCCAACGGCTTCCGCTACTCCACCGGCCTGAAGATGTTCGAGGATCGCATGCGCTGCATCCCGCAGGCGGCCGACGATCTGAAGGCCTGCGCCCAGGACAAGCTGCGCTGGCTGGATGGCCTGATGGCCGGCAAGACCTACATCGCCGGCGAGCGCCTGACCCTGGCCGATATCCTGCTGTTCGGCTTCGTCGATTTCTTCGCCGGCGTCGACCAGCCGCTGGATCCGGAATTGAAGAACCTGGCGGCCTGGCACGGCCGCATGAAGGCCCGGCCCAGCGCCGAGGCCTGAGCGATCGATGATTTCCGAACGAAATTGAGAAAGGGACGGCAATGGACGACGACGCCAAGAAAACCGCGCTGCGGATGATCCCCTACGGCATTTATGTGATGACCGCCGAGAGTGGCGACGAGATCGCCGCCGCGACGGTCAACTGGGTGACCCAGACCGCCTTCGCGCCGCCCCTGGTAGTGGTCGGGGTGAAGACCGATTCCGGGGCCTACAACGTCGCCAAGGCGGCCGGGCATTTCGCCCTGAACATGCTGGGCAAGGGCCAGCAGGGACAGGCCTTCGGCTTTTTCAAGCCGGCCGAGCGCGACGGCAACACGATCAGCGGCGAACCGTTTCGCAGCGGCAGCACCGGCGCGCCGATCCTGGAAAACGCGCCGGCCAGCGTCGAATGCAAGATCGTCGAGATCGTCGAACAGGGCGATCACCACATCTTCGTCGGCGAGGTAGTCGACGCCAACGTGGCCCAGCCGCCCGAGGGCCGGCCCGACGCGGCGATCCTCGAAATGAAGGAGTTGGGTGACAACGTCTTTTACGGCGGGTGACGGGGAACCAGTCGGCACGCCGCCGGGACGACGGGCGGTTCCGCAACCCGCCCGGCAGTCCGGCGCGGAACAGCTCCACCAAGACCAGGTGGGCGTTCTATTGGGAGCGGCTGACCGACCGTGAGCGGCCCAGCCCGCCGCCCGGGCTTCTCCACCCGCGCGAACGGGTGCTGGCGGAGGCGGCAAAGGCGGCCAATCCCAGCCTGACCTGGCTGGGTCACGCGGCGTTTCTAATTCGCCTCGGCGGCAAGACCATTCTGACCGATCCATTCCTCGGCCAGCGGGCCGGACCGGCCGGGTTCGGCCCCCGGCGCTTCCTGCCGCCGGCCATGACCGTCGCGGACTTGCCGCCGATCGATCTGCTCCTGGTCAGCCACAACCACTACGACCATCTGGATGCCGACACCGTGGCGGCGCTGCCGGGCAAAGAACGAATGACGGTCGTGGTACCGCTGGGCCTGGCCGAATTCTTTCACCGTCGCGGGTATGCCAAGGTGCACGAGTTGGACTGGCACCAGGGGATCAGCGACGGCGCGGCGGAGGTCACGGTGCTGCCGGCGGTGCACTTCTCGCGCCGCGGCCTGCGCGATCTGAACAGGACTTTGTGGGCCAGCTTCGCGATCCGCGCGCCGGAGGCGCATATCTGGTTTTCCGGCGATACCGCCGCCGGCGCGGTGTTCCGCGAACTGGGCCGCGACTACGGGCCGTTCGATCTGGCCATCGTCGGCATCGGCGCCTACGAGCCGCGCGCGATCATGCGGGCCTCGCATGCCACGCCGGAGGAAGCCATCACCATCGCCCGCGACCTCCGCGCCGCCCAGGCGCTGGGCATGCATTGGGGCAGCATCAAACTGACGCCGGAGGATCCGTTCGAGGCCCCTGACCGTTTCAAGGCGGCGGCGGTGGCCCAGGGCTACGGCGCCGAGCGGGCCTGGATCATGGCGGTCGGCGAAACCCGCGAACTGCCAAGACCGGCCTGACCCGCAGCACCCGCGCCCATTGGTGCATCGGCCGATCGGTTTTCCGAACGGTTTGTGACCGCGGTCACTGCCTCCGGCGCCGTTCAATCATATCTTGGGGTTTCCGAACGATATGGGTGTGGGTGGCCCAGTGCCTCGTCAAGAGGATGGGAAAGATGACGACTGTTTTAGCTCCCGACGCGGACGACGCGCTACGGCAGACGCTGGACTACTGGCAGCGCCTGAAAGGCGATCGGCGCATGCCCGCCAGGCGCGACGTGAATCCGGCCGATATCCCCCGACTGCTGCCGAAACTGATGCTGGCCGACGTCCAAGGCTGTCCCAGCGACATCCGCTTCCGGCTGGTCGGCACCGAGGTGGTCGGCCGATTTGGCTGTGAATTGACCGGTCGCCGCCTGAAGGAAATGGACTGTGGCGAGGGCACCGACCAGATCGCCGACAGCTATCGGCAAACCGTCAAGCAGAGCGAGCCGCAGTACACCCAGTGCGATTTCTGGATCGACCCGCAGCGCCACATCCGCATGCAGCAATTGCTGCTGCCGCTGTCCGACGATGGCGAAAGGGTCAACATGATCCTGGCCGTGATCCACTGCCACTAGCCGGCAGAACCCGACCCCCCTTTTATTGTTCCGCCTGAGCGGCCAGCTCCTCGGCCAAGGCCAGCAACAGGGCATCCATCTCCTCCCGGGTGCCGACGGTGAGGCGGATATAGGTGTCGTAGCCCGGTGTCGGCGTGCGGATGGTGCCGATCATGATGCCGCGCCGGGCGATCGCCCCCACCAGGGGCGCCGCCGGACGGCCGACGTCGGCGGTGATGAAGTTGCCGACGCTGGGCAGCGGGCTGAGGCCCATGCCGCGCATTTCCGCCATCACCCGGTCCCGCTCGGCGGCCACCTGCTCGACCAGCCAGCGGCCGTATTCCATGTCGCCCAGGGCCGCCTCGGCCGCCGCCAGGGCGATGGCGTTGACCTGAAAGGCCTGGCGCAATTTGTTCAGCCCCTCGGCGATCTCGTCCGAGCCGCAAATCGCATAGCCGATCCGCAGGCCGGCCAGGCCATAGGCCTTGGACAGGGTGCGCAACACCACCCAAGGCCCTTCGCGATGGCGAATGGCCGCCAAGCCGTCCGGGCCGTCCTCGCGCTGGGCGAACTCGTGATAGGCCTCGTCCAGCACCAGCAGGCAACTGTCGGGCACGCCATCGGCCAGCCGGTGCAGCTCCTGGCCGGTAAGCATGCCGCCGGTGGGGTTGTTGGGGGAGGCGGTGAAGATCAGCGGCGTGTTCGGCCGGATCGCCGCCAGCATCGCCTCCACGTCGTTGGCCCCTTGCGGATTCAGCGGCACCTTGATCAGTTCCGCGCCCTGCATCTCGGTGGCCAGGTTGTAGCGGTGGAACGACGGCTCGGGCACGATGGCGCTGTGGCCGTCCTCCAGCGTCAAATCGCCGAGGGCGTTCAGCAACTGGTCGCTGCCGTTGCCGAAGACGATCCGATGCCGCGGTACGTCCAACCGCTCGGCCAGGATGTTCGCCGGCCCGCGCCACCAGGAGTCCGGATATCGGTTGACCCCGGCGGCCGCCTCGCGGATCGCCTCGACCACTTTCGGCGACGGCGGATAGGGGCATTCGTTCAGGTGCAGCCGCAGAATGGGCCCATCGAAGCCCTGCTCTCGCAGGTCCTGTTCCACCGGCGGACTGGCGAACGGCGCCATGGTGTTGACCACGTCGCGGATCACCTGACGATGGGAGGCGGTGGGGGATTGCTTGGTGGTGTCGGTCATCCTCGAACCCTGTCACTACTTGGCCGTCACGACCATTGATTTAGTACCCTCTATCGGGGATAGGTGATACGTCTGATCGCCCCATCGCGCCCGCCGGGTAGGAGGCGTCGCGCCGGC
>JASLMH010000165.1 GCA_030746635.1 Alphaproteobacteria bacterium
ATAACGCTTCATCCGATCCCTCATCCGATTCACTGAAGAATCGTAACATCCAAGACGTTTTCACACAGCCAGGGTCAGGAGCAGCGGCCTGCCCTATTTCGATGCCGAAGGGATTTTCAAGGGTTTCCGCGGCACCACCAGCGAAGTCAGCGAGCGGATGCGGGCGGAAGAGGCGCTCCGCGAGAGCGAGCAGCAGCTCCGTCTGGTCACCGAGGCGTTGCCGGTCCTGATCGCCTATGTCGGCGCGGATGAGAGATACCGGTTCGTGAACGGGGTGGCGGCGGAATGGTTTGGACGGCCCGTGTCAGAGATCATTGGCGTCTCGATGGAGGAAAACCTGGGCCGGGAGACCTATGCGCAACTCCACCCCTATTTGGCGGCGGCCCTCTCCGGCACGGCGCAGAACTTCGATGCCACCGTCACTTACCCCGACGGCGGCAAGCGCGAAATGGAACTCATCTACGTGCCGCATTTCGGACTGAGCGACGAGGTCCTGGGCTTCTTTTCCCTGGGCATCGACGTGACGGAACGGCGGGCGCTGCACGCCCAATTGCGGCAAACACAAAAAATGCAGGCCATCGGCCAGCTGACCGGTGGCGTGGCGCATGATTTCAACAACATACTGGCCGCCATCATCGGCAACCTCGACTTGATCCGGGATGACGCGGTCACCGATGAATTCGACAGGCGAAGCATCGCCACCGCCCTGAGAGCGGCATTCAGGGGCGCCGAATTGACCCATCACCTGCTCGCCTTCTCGCGGCAACAGGAGTTGAATGCCCAGGTCACCGAGATCAATGAAATGCTGCCGGAGTTCCGCGAACTGGCCCGGCGCACGATCGACGAGGACATCACCATCGAGATAAGGCCGGCAGCCGATCTTTGGCCAACCGTGGTCGATGCCGGACAACTCGAAAGCGCGCTCCTGAACCTTGCCATCAATGCCCGCGACGCCATGCCCAATGGCGGCCAACTGACCATCGAAACGGCCAATCGTGTCTTGGGGGAGACCGACACGGCGACGGACGACGATCTCGAGCCCGGCCCCTATGTGGTGATCGCGGTCAGCGACAGCGGCACCGGCATGCCGGCGGAGACGAGGCAGCGGGCGTTTGAACCGTTTTTCACCACCAAGGAGGTCGGCGAAGGCAGTGGCTTGGGCTTGAGCATGGTGTTCGGTTTCGCCAAGCAGTCCGGCGGCCATGTGTCAATCGACAGCGTCGAGGGGAAGGGCACGACGGTCAGTATCTACCTGCCGAGGGCCGATGGGACGGTGGCCGCCGAAGATGCCACCGAGGAGTCGACACCGGGCGGGCCAAGGGGCAATGAAAGGATCCTCGTGGTCGAAGACGACCGGGATGTCCGAAATTACCTGGTGACCGCGCTCGGCCGACTCGGCTACGACGTCCTGGCGGCGGCGGACGGACCGCGGGCGCTCGAGATCATGGCGGCGGCCGATACGATCGATCTCCTGTTGACCGACGTCATCCTGCCGCGCGGGATGAGCGGCCACGATGTCGCCCAGGCATTCCGGGAACGATATCCGGCCGCCGGGGTGCTCTTTTCTTCGGGCTACACGCGCGACGTTCTCGACAGCCGCGGCCATCTCGAAGAGGGCGAGGCGCTGATACACAAACCGTTTGGGACCCGGATGCTGGCCGAACGGCTTCGCGAGGTCATTGGCGATTGAATTTGCGCCGATCAGGCTAGATGAAGGCCAAACGAGCCCGCGAGATTGAAAACACCACGGCCGCCGCCGCCGGCGGCGAAGTGGTCGAGGCCGCGGCATCGTAGCTGTTTCAATGACGCCGAAAACTGGGTACCGTCGAAAGCGATTGGGAGAGCATTCGCGGGCTGTCGGACAACATCGTTCGGATCGGGTGCATGGCGGCGAACCTGATTTACTACAACGATTTGAAGGTCGGCGACGCGCTCGCCGCGGACGGCCTGGAGGTCACGGTCGACGAGATCGTTCGCTTCGGCAGGCGTTATGATCCGCGGCCCTATCACGTCGATGAGGAGGCCGCGACGGCCTCTATATTCGGCGGCCTCGTGGCATCCGGCGCCCAGACCCTCGCCTTTTGGAATTATCTCCGCTTCAAGGCCGAGGAAGGCCTTGCCCAGCTGGCCACCCTGAGCCTCGACAACATTCACTATCTGGCGCCCGTGCGGCCCGGCGACCATCTGCGCCTGGAGGCCGAGCTGACGAGTGCCCGTCGATCCATGCGCAAGCCCGATCGTGGCATCATGACCTTCCGCCACAATCTTTATAATCAGGCCAATACGCCGGTGATCAATTTGGACGCGTGCCTGCTCGTCGCGCGCCGGCCGGCGGAATGACCTCCGACGATTCGGACCGCGAAACATGACCAGACTTGTCCTGACCCTGATCGCCACCGCCATTACCGGCACACTGAACGCCGCAACCGGTTACACCTGTACGACGGTCTGCCTTTTGGAACATGACCGCGCCGTCGTCGCCTACAACTACGACTTCTACCCCTCCGAGGGACTGGTCCTCGTCAACAAGCGAGGCACCAGCAAGCGGAGCTGGGTCGAGCCACGGGGGGCGAGCTGGACGGCAAGACACGGCAACGTCACCTTCAACCAGTTTGGCCGCGACAACCCGACCACCGGCGTGAACGAAAAGGGGTTGATGGTCTCGCTCATGTGGCTCAACGGCACCGAGTATCCGCCCGCCGACGATCGGCCGGCGGTCGGCATCCTGGAATGGATTCAATACCACCTTGATCGCCATGCGAATGTCGCCGAAGTGATCGCGAACGCGGAGACGATGCGGCCGACGAGCAGCACGCCGATCCATTATCTCTTCGCCGACGCGAGCGGCGACGCGGCGGTGATCGAGTTCCTTGACGGCACGCTGACCATCTATCGCGGTGACGGCATGCCGATCAAGGCCTTGGCCAACTCGACCTATGCCCAATCCCTGGCGGCGTTCGAGACGTACAGGAAGACCGGCGCGACGCCGGTCGAGACGGCCAAGACAACGGGTTCCTATCCGGGCTTCGGCTCGCTCGACCGCTTCGTGCGTGGGGCAACCCTGTCAGCCGGGGAAGGCGATCCCGTGGCCCGCGGCTTCGACATCCTGGAGGCGGTAAAGCAGGGCATGACGCGCTGGAGCATCGTTTACGATCTCACCGCCGGTGACGTTCATTTCAAGACCGGCACCAACGAGCAACCCAGGCGTTTCACCCTGACGAATTTCGATTTTTCCTGCCGCACGCCGGTGCGCATGCTGGACGTCACGGCGCCGGGATCGGGCGTTGTCCACACTGCCTTCGTCGACTACACCAGGGCCGCGAACCGGGCCTTGCTGGAGGTTTCACTCGGGGGCAGATCGAAGGCGACCAAAGACATGCATGCGGCCCATCCCGACCTGACCTCCGCATGCAGGGACACGGATTGAGATGCAGAAGATCTGGATGCGGAATTCCCTCTAACCCCGCATCCGGGCGCCTTTCGGATCGAACAATGGCGCGGTGATCAGGGTGGCGGGACGCATCTCGCCCAGAATTTCGATCTCGAAGGCGGCGCCCTCGGCGATCATTTCGACCGGCACGAAGCCAATGGCGACGCTCTTGCCGGCGAAATGGGCATAGCCGCCGGAGGTGACGAAGCCGACCACCTGGCCGTCCTTCCAGATCGGCTCGTCGGCCCAGACGTCGGCGTCGCCGGCGTCGACCACCAGGGTGACCAGGCGGCGTGTGGTCGTCTCGGCCGCGGCCAGGGCGGCCTCGCGGCCGATGAAATCGCCCTTGTCGAAATTGACGAAGCGGTCCAGGCCGGTCTCGGCCGGGCCATAGTCGGGCTTGTATTCCCGCAGCCACGAACCGAAGCCCTTCTCCAGGCGCAGCGACATCATCGCCCGCATGCCGAACGGCCGCAGGCCGAGATCGGCGCCGGCCTCGCTCAGCAGCCGGTAGAGCGCCGGCTGATTGGCGGCGTCGACGTAGATCTCGTAGCCCAGATCGCCGGTGTAGGAAATCCGGCAGACCGTGGCCGCCAGGCCGCCGACCGCCATTTCGCGCACCGATAGGAAGGGAAAGGCCTCGCTGGACAGATCCTCGTTGCTGACCCGGGTCAACAGATCCCGCGCCCTGGGTCCGGCGATCTGGAAGCCGATGCGCTGGTCCGAGACATTGCGGATATCCACCCCCTGTTCCGGCACTTGCCTCTCGAACCAGCGCATGTGATAGGCCTGCGCCAGGTAGGAGCCGACCACCTGGAAACGCTCCTCGGCGAGGCGCGAGACGGTCAGGTCGCCGATCAGCTTGCCCTGGGGATTCAGCATCGGGCTCAGCACGATGCGGCCCGGTTTCGGCATGCGGTTGGCCAGCACCCTGTTCAGCCAGGCTTCGGCGCCGGCACCGGTGATCTGATACTTGCCGAAATTGTGGATTTCGTTGATGCCGACGGCGGTGCGCACCGCCTGGCATTCCCCGGCCACCGTTTCGAAGGCGTTGGAGCGGCGGAAGCTGGGAATCTCGAACGGGGTTTCGCCCTCGGGCGCGAAGTAGTTGGCGGTCTCCATGCCGTAGGCGGAGCCGAACACGGCGTTCCGCTCGCGCCAGGTCTCGTACATCGGCGTCGTGTGCAAGGGCCGCGCCGCCGGCAATTCCTCGTTGGGATAGGTGATGGCGAAGCGGCGCTGATAGTTCTCCATCACCTTCAGGCGGGTGTAGTCCTTGGTGGTGTAGTCGCCGAAGCGGGCCACATCCATGGCGAAGACGTCCGAGGACGGCTCGCCCTCGATCATCCACTCGGCGATGGTCAGGCCGACGCCGCCGCCCTGGCTGAACCCGGCCATCACGGCGCAGGCGCTCCAGAAGCCGGGTAGTCCCGGCACCGGCCCGACCAGCGGGTTGCCATCGGGGGCGAAGGTGAAGGGACCGTTGATGATCCGCTTGATGCCGGCATCCCGCAGGCAGGGATAGCGGTGATAGGACTCCTCCAACGGCACGGCGATGCGGTCCAGCTTGTCGGGCAGCAGCTCGGTGCCGAACTCCCACGGCGTGCCATTCACCGCCCAGGGCTCGCAGGCCTGTTCGTAGATGCCGATCACCAGGCCCCGGCCCTCCTGCCGGAAATAGCTTTCGCCGGCCGGGTCCAGCACATGCGGCAGCTCGGTTTCGCGTTCGTAGACCTCGGCGATGTCGTCGGTGACCAGGTACTGGTGTTCCATCGGGTGGAGGGGTAGATAGACGCCGGCCATGGCGCCGACCTCGCGGGCCCACAGGCCGGCGGCGTTGACCACGAATTCGGCGTTGATGGTGCCCTGTTCGGTGACCACGTCCCAACTGTCGTCCGGCTTGCGGTTCAGCTCCAGGACCCGGTTGCGCAGGGAGATCTCGGCCCCCTGCAGGCGCGCCGCCTTGGCATAGGCCTGGGTGGTGCCCGAGGGATCCAGGTGCCCGTCCAGGGGGTCGTAGAGGCCGCCCAGGACGTCGTCGACGTTCAGCACCGGGCACAGATCCTTGATCTCCGCCGGCGTGATCAGTTCGGTCTCCAGATCCATATAACGGTGCTTGGCCCGCTCGGCCTTGAGGAAGTCCATGCGGTCGGGATCGGTGGCGATGGTGATGCCGCCGACATGGTGCAAACCGCAGGCCTGATCGCTGATTTCCTCCAATTCCTTGTAAAGTCGGATGGTGTAGCCCTGCAGTTTCGCGATGTTGGGATCGGAGTTCAGGGTATGGAAGCCGCCGGCGGCGTGCCAGGTGGAGCCCGAGGTCAACTCCGCCCGCTCGATCAGCACCACGTCCTTCCAGCCGAACTTGGTCAGGTGATACAGAACGCTGCAGCCGACGACGCCGCCGCCGATCACCACCACCCTGGCCGTGCTTTTCATGTCCTCGACTCCCTATCAAAAATCGGTCGGTACGCCGCCCTCGGCGATCCGCCGGTCAACATAGTCGTCCAGTTCCTCGGCGATGGCCGGGTCCATGGGCGGTGGCTGGTAGTCCGCCAAAATTTGGCGATAGACGCCGTGCGCCCGTCGGGTGGCGTCGACCGCGCCGGCCTCCGACCAGGTTTCAAAATTCCGCCAATCGGACAACATCGGCGCGTAGAACGCCGTTTCGTATCGTTCCATGGTGTGGGCGCAGCCGAAATAGTGGCCGCCCGGCCCGACCTCCTGCATGGCGGACAGCGCCGTCTCGTCGTCATTGATCATCACCGGCCGGAGGAATTCCGCCATCATCTGCAGCATCTCGGCATCGATGATCACTTTCTCGAACGAGGCGCAAAGACCGCCCTCCAGCCAGCCCAGGGCATGTTTCATCAGATGGCACTGGGCCAGGATGCAGGGCCACAGCGACATCTGCGATTCATAGGCCGACTGCACGTCCGGGGCGTTCGAGGCATTGACGTTGGAGGAGCGGTAGGGCACGCCGTAGCGGCGCGCCAACTGGCCGCCGATCAACACCGTCTTGGCGTACTCCGGCGTGCCGAAGGCCGGCGAGCCGGTCTTCATATCGACGTTGGAGGTGAAGCCGCCGTAGAACACCGGTGCGCCAGGGCGGACCGCCTGGGCAAAGGCAATGCCGGCCAGGGCCTCGGCGTTCTGCTGCACCAGTGCGCCTGCCAGGGTCACCGGGGCCATGGCGCCGGCCAGGGTGAACGGGGTGATGATCACCGGCTGGCCGTGGCTCGCCATCTCGATGATGCCCAGCAGCATGGGCCGATCGTATTGCAGCGGCGAATTGGCGTTGATCACGCTGAGCAGACTGGGTTCCGTCAGCAGCCTTTCGTGGTCGACGCCGCGGGCGATGCGCACCATTTCGATGGAATCCCGGATCCGCTCGCGGCCCAGGGAATAGCCGTGGCCGACCTTGTCCGACAGCTTCAGCATCGCCCGTTCGGCCTCCAGATGGCGGATCGAGGGGTGCAGATCGATCGGCTCGACCGGGTAGCCGCCGATCTGATGGACAATATTCAGGCTTTGCCCGAGCCGGATCAGATCCTGGTAATCGGCGAAGTTGCCGGAGCGCCGGCCGCCTTCCAGATCCGAGACGTTGGGCGTGCTGGCGATCAGGGCGAAGTTGGCGTTGTCGCCGCCATAGTCCAGATCGTGATCGGGGTTGCGGGCGTGGCTGCGGAAGCGCGCCGGCGCCTTGGCCACCAGTTCCGCCAGCAGATCCCGGTCCAGGCGCACCCGGGGATCGCCGGGCCTGATCTCGGCTCCGGCGGCCTGCAGGATCTCCCGCGCCTCGTCGAGGTGGAAGTTGATGCCGATCCGTTCCAGGACATCCATCGAGGCCTGGTGGATGCCCTCGATCTCGTCGGCCGAGAGGATTTCGAAGGGCTGGTAGGGATAGCGCAGGCGCTGAAAGGGCAGTTGGCGGAGGCCTGCAGCGCCGCCCTGACGGCGACGCCGGCCGCCCCTGGATCTTGCTGGCCTGGCCATGAACCGTCCCCAAAAAAACAGCGCGCCGACAGCGGCCGCCGAAAAAACTTTGCACCATTTTTTCGGCGACGACCATCAGTCTTTCACCTCGCCGAAAACCCTGGGAAAGAGGCGTCGCCGCGCATTTGCGGTTGACGCCCGGCCGCCGACATGGCGAAATCATTAGGTTGCAAACAAAAAACGACACCAATCCGGGCGGGCAACCGCACCGGTGGCAATGCAGCCGGGAGGGCACAGTGGTGAAAGCTTCGGCTTCACAGGGGGACGCACGCCGTATTGGCTATTCGCGGCGTTGCCCACACCTGAAGGTTTCCATCTCTGATCCTCGACCCCGATCGTTGGCCGATTATCTCCGGCGGATCCGCCGCCGGCGGACGGCCTTGCGGTAGGCGGCGCATTGCTCCACCCACGGGACTGATTTCCCGGCAAATCGGCGAGAAGTCGAGGAGGCAATAAGCAATGTTTAGGAAGTTGACAATGGCCGCGGTTGCCGCGGCGATGACCACGGTTTTCGGTGGTGGCGCATCGGCCTTGGACGTGAAACTGGAGGAGGTCGCCTCGGGGCTGCAGCATCCATTGCTGCTGGTATCGCCACCGGGCGACAAGCGCCGTTTCATCACCGAACAAATCGGCCGGATCCGGATCCTGCATCCCGACGGCACCCTGCAGCCGGAGCCGTTCCTGAACATCCAGGAAAAGATCATCGGGCTGGTTCCCGAGTTCGACGAGCGCGGCCTCTTGGGCCTCGCCTTCCACCCGAATTTCAAGAGCAATGGCCTGTTTTACGCGTCCTATTCCGGTCCGATCCAGGGCTCGGCGGGACTGGGCGACAAGCTGTTTTTCAGCCATACCAACTACGTCGCCGAGTTCCGCGTTTCCAAGGGCGATCCGAACAAGGCCGACCCCGGCTACGCGCGGGTGATCTCGGCAATCAATTGGCCGCTGTTCAACCATAACGGCCATTGGTTGGGGTTCGGCCCGGACGGCATGTTGTATGTCAGTACCGGCGACGGCGGCTACGCCAACGACTACGGCGCCGGCCATAACCCGGTCACCGGCAACGGCCAGGACAAGGCCTCGAAGTTGGGCAAGATGCTGCGCATCGACGTCAATGCCGAGAACGGCTATGCCGTGCCAAAGGACAATCCCTTCGCCAACGACGACGAGGCGGCGCCCGAAATCTGGGCCATGGGCTTCCGCAATCCCTGGCGCTGTTCCTTCGACATGGGCGGCAACAACGCGCTGATCTGCGGCGATGTCGGCCAGAACAGCTGGGAGGAAGTCGACGTCGTCACCAAGGGTGGCAACTACGGCTGGCGCGTGCGCGAGGGCAGGCACTGCTTCGACTATCAGAACCCGAACGACGCCCCCGCCAGTTGCAACAGCGCCGGCATGACCGATCCGGTGCTCGAGTATCGCAACTGCGGCTTCTTCAACCCCGAGCCGTTGAAGGGCGATGCCTGCAAGGGCATTTCGATCACCGGCGGCTATGTCTATCGCGGCGGCCACCAGTCCTGGCAGGGCAAGTACTTCTTCGGCGACTGGTCGAAGAATTTCGTGTTCAAGGACGGCCAGCTGTTCGTGGCGACCATGAGCGGCAACAACTGGACCATGGAGGACGTCAAAGTCACCAACATGCCCGGTTGGAACTCCTACGTGCTGTCCTTCGGCCAGGACAGTGATGGCGAGGTCTACATCATGGCCACGGACATCACCGGCCCGGTTCCGGGCGGTCCGGCCGGCGGACTGGACAAGATCTACAAGATCGTGCCCTGAACCGATTGCCGTTCATCGGCCGCTTGCGGTCGATTGGATGGATGACCAACCATCGACCCCAGCCCTCTCCCTTGCCTGGGAGGGGGCTGGGCCTATTTGCAGTACGGAGATGACAGTGCCGCGATTGATCCTGGTGTTGCTGGCGGCGACCATGTTGCCGCTCGGGGCCATCGTCTGGCCCGGCGGGATGGCGCGGGCCGCCAATGTCGAATTCACCGAGGAATTCCTGAACGACCCGGAGGTTGTCGCCGCCGGCCGCAAGATTTTCAGGGCACAATGCGGCCGCTGCCATGGCCTGCGGGCCTATCCGGGCAAGGGGCCGGTCCTCAAGCCCAAGAAGTACAAGCCGGCGTTCGTCTACAAGCGGGTGACCAAGGGCTTTCGCGGCATGCCGGCGTGGAAAAAATTCTACGACAAGGAACAGCGGATGAGCGTCACCGCCTACATCATGAGCAAGGATTTCAAGAATTGACCGCGGACCCGACCAGCCAGGCGGCCGATGCGCCGGCCGAGGAGATGATCGTGCTGGTCGACGAGCACGACGGCGAGGTCGGCGTCTGCGGGAAGATGGAAACCCACCGCCGGAGCCTCAGGCACCGGGCGTTTTCGGTGATCGTCAAGAATGCCGCCGGCGAGGTGCTGATCCAGCGCCGCGCCGACGGCAAGTACCACTCGCCCGGCCTGTGGGCGAACGCCTGCTGCGGCCATCCGAGGGTCGGCGAGGCGGTCGATTTGGCGGCCAGCCGCCGGTTGCGCGAGGAACTGGGCTTCGGCTGCGAATTGCACGCCACCCGCAGCCACAGCTATTGCGTCGACGTCGGCGGCGACATGATCGAGAACGAGTTCGTGCATGTGTTCTTCGGCCTGTTCGACGGCACGGTGCTGCCGAACGCCGACGAGGTCTCGGCCTATCGCTGGCTGGCGCCGGAGGTGTTGCTGGCCGACGCCGACAACAACCCCGGCCGCTATGCGCCCTGGTTCCGCGACTACCTGGCGGTATTCGGCGATCAGATCGCCTCGTGGCGGCCCGCGCCATAGTCGGCCGTCGGCATCGGGTGTAGACTGAAAACAGGGGACGACAGTACGGGATGGTCATGACCGAGAGCTTCGGCGAAGTACTGTGGGCCAGGATCGACGGGCCCGCCCGCGGTTGGTTGCAGGGCGCCTGGCCCGACGGCGACCAACCGTTGAAAACCACGCGGTTTCGCGCCGCCTTCGCCGGTGCGGCCCGGCGGCTGCGCGACTGTCCCCTCCAGGCAGGCGACCATGCGGCCCTGACCGAGGCCGGCGTGGTCGGCGCGGCCGGCTGGCGGTTGGACGACGTTGCCCGCGTGGCGCTGCTGCTGCGGGCGATGGCGGTGCTGCCCGCCACCGAACAGGTGGCCTTCGTCCGCGAGGTCTACCTGCGCAGCGACTACCGCGAGCAGGCGGCGGTGCTGCGCAGCCTGTCGTTCCTGCCCGAGCCGGAACGCTTCCTCGAACTGGCGATCGATTCCTGTCGTACCAACGTCATCGACGTGTTCGAGGCGATCGCCTGCGAAAACTGGTACCCGACCCGCCAGTTCCCGGAGGCCAACTATAACCAACTGGTCTTGAAGGCGATCTTCCTGGCCGTGTCGGTCGGCCGCATCGCCGGCCTGACCGAGCGCGCGACGCCGGAACTCAAACGCATGGTCACCGCCTTCGCCAGCGAGCGGCGGGCCGCCGGCCGGGCGGTGCCCGACGACATCGACATGATCGTGAACATGGACGCAGCCTGACCGGGTCGCGACGGAAGGACCAACCGATGAAGATCTTCGATCACCATATCCACATGACGTCGCGGACCACCGACGACTATCAGGCGATGGCCGACGCCGGCATCGTCGCCGTCATCGAGCCGGCCTTCTGGATGGGCCAGCCGCGCACCCACGTCGGCAGCTACGAGGACTATTTCCTCTCGCTGGTCGGCTGGGAGCGGTTCCGCGCCAAGCAGTTCGGCATCCATCATTTCTGCACCATCGCCCTCAATCCCAAGGAGGCGAACAACCCCGACATCGCCGAAGGGGTGATGGAGCTGTTGCCGATCTACCTGGAAAAGGAAAGCTGCGTCGGCGTCGGCGAGATCGGCCTGGACGACCAGACCGAGAAGGAAACCGACTATTTCGAGGCGCAGATACAGTTGGCCATCGACTACGAGCTGCCGGTGCTGATCCACACCCCGCATCGGGACAAGATGACCGGCACCCAACGCATCATCGACATGGTCAACGCCATCGGCATCGAGCCGGGCCGGGTGCTGATCGACCACAACAACGAGGAAACCCTGCCCCTGACCCTGGACAGCGGCTGCTGGGCCGGCCATTCGGTCTATCCGCACACCAAGATGGACGAGGGCCGCATGGCCTCCTTGGTCAAGCAGTACGGCACCGAGCGGATCACCATCAACAGCGCCGCCGACTGGGGCGTCAGCGACCCCCTGAAGGTGCCGAAGACGGTGCAGGTGATGCGCGAGGCGGGCATCGCGGATAGCGATATCGAAACCGTCGTCTGGCACAACCCGGTGTTCTTCTTCGGCCAGAGCGGCCGTTTGGACCTGGGCGAGCATGGCGAACGGCCCCGGGTCGACCAGTCCGAGTTGTGGGAAGGCAATTCGGTCCTGCGCGGCCAGGCCCCGGTGGTCGAGCCGGCGGAATAACTAGAGCATGTCGGGGGTAATCTGATTCATTTGATGGCGCTAGCAAGCCATTGGGGTAGGCGCGTGGCGCAGCGC
>JASLMH010000166.1 GCA_030746635.1 Alphaproteobacteria bacterium
GGCTTGCCCGATGCCCCACATCGCGCTGCGCCACGCGCCTACCCCAATGGCTTGCTAGCGCCATCAAATGAATCAGAGTACCCCCGACATGCTCTAGTCCCCTGATCTGCCTAACATCATATTCGGTCGGCGTCGGTCAAGGTTTCTCGGCGACCCAATAGCCCCAGCCGATATGATGATTGTCGGCTTCTTCTATCCACAGACCGAGTCGATAGAGCGTCCGATCATACGCTTCCGGGCCGGCCTCCCGCACCGCTGGGTCGGCCTCGAGTTCGGCAAAGCGCGAACGCAAGCGGGCAAACGTATCGCTCACGGGCCGGAAGCCCTGAAATGTCTCCAGCAGACGAAACCCCATCACCTCCAGAGCACCACGGTAACGCTCGTACGACCACATGTTCGAGCCACCGACCACATCTTCTATGTGCGGTCGCGCGGCATCCGGAATCTCTGGATCGAGAACAAAATCGGAAAGGGCCAGTCGCCCGCCGGATTTGAGCACCCGACGGGCCTCGGTCAAGACGCGAAGGCGGTCCCCACCGTGATACAGTGAATCCTGCGACCACCAACAGTCCATCGACCCATCATCGTACGGCAGCTCATGGAAGTCGCCGTACTCGACCGTGACCCTGTCCTCCAAGCCGTCGGCCTCCGTAAGCTCTTGCGCACGGGCCAATTGGGTCTCGGCTATGTTGGAGGCACGGACCTTACAGTCATAGGTCTTGGCCAAATGCCGCGCCACACCAGCGACACCGCAGGCGACTTCAGCTACCACCATGTCCGGACCTAGCGCGGCCGCTTCGGCCAGGCAATGACTGCTCCGCTCCATGCCGACTTCCAGCGGCTCTTCGTTATCTTCAAACATGCCCACGTGGATCATCTCTCCCCCCCAAGCTTGCGTCAGCAAAGAATAGATGGGCGCGTCGTAACGTTCCTTTGCCGCGGCCGAGGCAGCCGCATTCAATTCCTCGTTCATCGTACTTGCTCCCTGTTGGGTGCCGTGCGTGCGCCGATCTGAAATCATGATCGGCAGCAGAACCAATGCAAAAGTCGCTCACGCCGGAGGGCGGAATTTTTCAGACCGATTTCGACTGGAACGCCGAATCAGTTCGACTCTTGCCACGCCGGAGGAGGCGACCCCTCGTCCACGCAGAAGTGCGTCGGCAGACAAAGTTGCGATGCTTGATCGCGCAACGAGCCTAACACCTGCGCTCCTCCGAGAGCAAATTTGGGCTCCCATCAGCCCCGTCAACGCAAGCCTTCAATCCAGTGAATGGCTCCACGGAGACAGCATGGCACCTGGCTGTTCGCTATCCGGAACAATGAATGGCAGCTATTGGCAATTCGCTGCCAGGCCGGCCGTCAGTGGTTCTAGTCCGCTGTCACCCGATAGCGATCCTCGCCGAAGAAATAACGGACGTCCCACCGAGGTTTCGATAAGCCGAATTATCGAACCCATGACTCCGACTTGGCCTAATAGGGCAACTTCGACACCTTCAATACCGGCCACCGTCGGGCGTCCATCGGCGATGGACATCTCACTCAATTGGCCGTTGCGACAGGTATGAAATAGGATCCATCGCCAGAGGAGAGAGAACGATGGAATTCGGAATTGCCATGGCGACGGCCGCCGATGCCTGGAAATTGGTTCAGCGGGCGGAAGCGCTGGGTTTCGCCAACGCCTGGTTCTACGACACGCAAATGTTGAGCGCCGATTGTTTTGTCGCCATGGGCGCGACGGCGGTAAAAACCGAGCGCATTCGTCTGGGAACGGGCGTCCTGATCCCCTCCAACCGGATCGCGCCGGTCACCGCCAATGCCCTGGCCAGCTTGAACCAACTTGCGCCCGGGCGGATCGATTTCGGCGTCGGTACTGGCTTTACCGGCCGTCGCGCCATGGGCTTGGGCGCCATAAAGCTGGCCGACATGGCGGAGTATATCCGTATCGTCCGTGGCCTGCTTGACGGCGATTTGCTCGAAGCCGAATTCGAGGGGCAGCAGCGGAAGATCAAGTTCCTGAATCCCGAACTGGGGCTGATCAATACCCGGGATCCGATCCCGCTGCATGTCTCGGCCTACGGACCCAGGTCGCGCGCTCTGGTCGCGAAGTTGGGCGCGGCCTGGCTCAACTTCGTCGGTGATGTCGAAGCCGCTGTTACCAGCCTGAAGGGCATGCGCAAAAGTTGGACCGAGGCGGGCCGCGACATAGCCGACCTGACCGCCACGGAATTCGCCCTTGGCTGCGTGCTGGCCGAGGGGGAGCCTTTCGACTCACCCCGCGCCATGGCACAGGCGGGGCCCAGGGCGGCGGTCGTGTTGCACCGGGCGGCTGACGAGGCGATCGGTGGCCTGCCCAATTCCAGCGGCATTCCCGATGCGGCGGCAGAGGCCGCTGCTGGCTATGTGGAGCACGCCATGGACTACGAACCGGCGGACGCCAAGTATTTGGAAAATCATCGCGGCCATCTGATGTTCGTCAAACCCGAGGAACGTGAATACATCACCGCCGACTTGATCCGCGACACCTCTTTTACCGCGACGGAAGCCGAGCTGAAAAACCGCATCGGCGATTTGCGTGATGCCGGCTATAGCCAATTCACCATCCAGATCGTGCCGGGCCAGGAAGACGCCATCGAGGACTGGGGCCGCATTCGCAAGGCATTTGCGTGATCTGTGCCGAGGTTTGGCGGGGAGGAACTTGGGCTGCTGGCGCCAATTCATCAGGTGGAAATGCGCCAAGGCCGGAACGGTTTCATCGCCGCTCTCGCGTTCGATAGTCGGCCCACCCTTCGCCAATCCAAGCGGCTTATACCAAGTTGCGCCGATAGGGACCCATTGAGACGCCTTGCGGACGTTTTCGGGTAGGAGCGTGCGGCGCAGCGATGCGGGACATCGGAAGGCGCGCGCGACGCCATCCGAAAGCGTCCGCAAGGCGCCGTCCCGGTCGCGACCGCGCACCCTCGGATGGCGTCGTGAAGCCTTGACGATGTCCCACATCGCCGGCGGCTCCACTCCTACCCGAGGGAGCGCGGTCGCGATCTCAATGGGTCCCTATCAGCGCAATTTGGTATTATTGCCATCGCGGCAATGGGCGTCGGCGTCAAGCCCGCTTGCCGGCGCTCATCTCGACAACGCGATCGAAGGTCGCTTGGTATTCGGGAACGATTTCCGGGATCGGCTGCCCGGCGACCCAGGCCAGTTTCTGCTGATAGTTGAGGAATTTCCGGCAGACGACGGAGGCGGCTTCGCCGTAGTGCGGATCGGCGGCCGCTTCCTCCAGGGAAATGAACTCCAGGCCGGCAGCCCTCAGGGCCGCGAAAAAAGCGTCGGCGACATCGGCAAAGAAGGGCACGTTGTGACCCAGGGTTATGCCCTTGATATCGCCGCCGAACCATTTTGCCGCGAAATCGAAATCATAGCGAAGCTGGGCGATGGAAAAATCCGAAAACGACTGCTTCAGAAACGAAATCCCGTCTTGGTCGTCCCGCGCCAGGCAATTGGTGAAGGCGGTATTCCAACGCCATTCATAGAACCAGGTGGTCACCTCGGTGATGGCATAATCACGCGCATCGAGATGCGCCTTCACGCGCCGCCGTTTTTCATCGGTGTCGCCCCAGAGATTGAGGGTGTACCGGAAGAACCGCTTGGGCGCCTTGGACATCCAGGGACCGAGATGTTCTTCGGCAAGATCGATTTCCTCGATGTAACGATCAGCCTCGACGTCGTTCAGCAATGGGTGGCTGTGGGTATGGTTGGCCACGTGATGACCGGCCGCGACCCAACGATCTAGCACCCGCGACAGCTCGGGATGTTTCACCAACGCCCAGGAATTGGCAAAGGCATAGACGCCCCTGATGCGGTTGCTGTCCAACGCTTCGATCAATGCATCCGTAATGCTGTCCGCCGTATAGCCGTCCGGATTGGCGGAATGCGGCCAAAGCGGCAGATCATCCAAGGTAAAAGCGGCTTTCATTTCGCCTCCCCGCGCCCGAAGATTTCCGGTTCATCGACAATTCCTGGATGGTCCCGGCCGGATCACGCCGTCGCTGCGGTCGTTCTGCCCGCTACCAACCCGGCCGGCTGTCAATCAGTTCGATGGTCTGTTCGGCCGAGGCCGGTTTCGCCATGTAGTAGCCCTGGCCGTACTGACATCCCAGATCCCGCAAGGCGTCCATTTGCGCCTTTTCCTCGATGCCTTCGGCGACGATGTTCATCTCCAGGGCGAGGGCCAGTTGCACGATGCTGCCGACGATCCGTCTGCCGGTTTCGGACTTGTCCATGTTGTTGACGAAGGAACGGTCGATCTTCAGCGTGTCCAGCGGGTACTGATGCAGGTAGCTCAAGCTCGAATAGCCGGTGCCGAAATCGTCGATCGCGATCGAAACGCCGAGCCCCTTCAGTTTCTCCAACGCCCGCGCCGCATGGTCGGGGTCCTCCACCAGCAATGTCTCGGTCATCTCCAATTTGATCAGCGCCGGGTCAACGCCGCTTTGTTCGATGATCGTCGCCAGCCCGTCGACGTCGCTCAGTTCCGATAGCTGCAGGCCGGATACGTTGACGCTCATGAAAGCCGGCGGCAGGTCGGGAAACACGGCGCCAAATCGGTCCGCGAACTTGAACTGGTCCTCGATCGCGCGTTGCAGCGCCAATTGACCCAGATCGATGATGATGCCGGTTTCCTCCGCCAGGGGAATGAAGTCCATTGGCGACACGAAGCCGCCATCCTTCTTGCGCCAACGCATCAGCGCCTCATAGCCGGCGATCCGGCCGCTTTCCAGCGACACGATCGGCTGGTAGTGCAGTTCGAACTCCTCGGCGTCGAGACCCTGACGCATGTCCTTTTCAACCTTGATCCGGCCGAGGGCGAGCTGGCGGATTTCCTCCAATGCGGGGTCGATCTCTGCCAATTCCGCCGTCTTCCTGGAAAATTGTCGCTGGGAATCGCGGAATCGGGACAGCACCACCCGCAGCAGCAAATTCATCAACGGATCGGCGACCGAAAGCGGCCGCTGGAACCGCGAGCGTTGGATGACGATCACTTCGGTATCTTCGGCGGCGATCACCGTCGCCGAACGCGGCGCGTCATCGATCATCGACATTTCGCCGAATATCTCGCCCTGGCCAAGCTCCGCGATGACCAGCTTCTCGCCGTCAACCGAGGCCGAAACCTCGACCCTGCCGCGCTCGATGATGTAGGCATTGCGGCCGAAGTCGCCCATCCGGAAGATCTCGTCCCCGGCGGCGAACTGTCTTGAAAGGACCATCTCGGCCATGCGAAATCCCTTCGTGTCGGCGGCGGCCCTGATAATCTAAACACACTTTCCGGACACGGTGTAGGCAGCCCGCGGGCCGCAACAAGGGGCTTTGATCTATCGCCGCCCCGAGATCGACCAGATCAGCGCCACGATCCAACCGACGACCGTCCAGCCCAAACTCAAGGTCAGCATCAGAATGGCCCAGCGGCGGCGGTGAAAACGCAGGAACCCGATCACCGCCGGCAAGACGTACAGAATGCCGACGGCGAAGGAATAGCCGGACATCCAATTCATTTCGTCGGCCGGCATTTCCCCCGCCCGCGATGGTTCCAGCCGCCGGCCCCCGGTCGTGGGCCGGCGCGGCTCAACTCAACGATGTCGGTTTGTCGATGGCGTCTTTCGAGGCAGCTTCGCCATCCATACCAGCGCCAACTTCCGGGCCTCGGATATCTGGGCAACGGCCATCTTCCTGGCCACGACCTCTTTACCCCGGCGGCCGGATTCATCGCCGTTCATGCCCGCGATGTTCAGCCACATGTGGGCGCGCACGTGGTCCTGCGCCACGCCATCGCCGTTGAAGTACATCAGGCCGAGATTATGCTGAGCCAGCACATCGCCCTGCTCGGCGGCCTTGCGATACCACTTCGCCGCGATCGCATAGTTCCGTGCGACCCCCTGGCCGTTGTCATACATGACGCCGAGGACGCATTGCGCGACGGCACCGCCCTGCTCGGCCAGCGGTCGCGATAATCGCAATGCCGTGGCGTAGTCGCCGGCATGATATGCCCGTAGCGCGTCTTGTAGCTTGTCGGCCGCGCCGATGGACGGCAGTCCGACGATTATTGGCGCCGCGACGATCATCGCCGCGACCATTCTGCCCAACCAACTCATGCCAAGTTCCTCACCCTATTCGGCAGCTTAAGCGTAGCGCAAGCCCGGCGGGTCTTCATAGACAAGTTTCGGTACCGGCCCGCCGCGGCTGATCGTCAGGTGGTCGGTGTGGGGAATTTCTTTTCGCGCGATGCTTGCAGGTGCCGGCGTCAGTACTGGATCGATCAGGCGTCGCGGTAAGTCGCCAAGATGGGCATCGTCGCGTCGGTTGGCGTTTGGCGTTGAGAAGCGCAGAATATGCAAGGGCGCCGGCCTGCCCGGCGCGGGCTATGATGCCGGCCTCGCGGGAAAGGGAGGACGATGATCGAAGAAACCGTGGACGTCACCACCAAGGATGGTCGGATGGAGTCCTTCGTCTGCCGACCGGAACGGCATGGGCCGTTTCCGGCGGTGTTCGTGTTGATGGATGCGGCGGGCATCCGCGAGGCGCTGTACGATGCCGCCCGGCGCCTGGCGAGCGTAGGCTACTACGTGGTGCTGCCGAACCTTTACTATCGCGCCGGGCGGGACACGATATTCGGTCCCGACGTGATGGCGGAAGGCAGCGCCGACCATACCCGCATGCGCGCCATCCGCACCACCATGACGATCCCGGATGCGATGATCGACGTGGCCGGTCTGCTCGATTTCGTCGACGGACAGGACGATGCCGGATCGGCCGCCGTCGGTTGCCACGGCTATTGCATGAGCGGCCCCTACGCCCTGGCCGCGGCGGCGCGATATCCCGATCGGATCACCGCCGCCGCGTCGTTCCACGGCACCTGGCTGATCAACGATGTCGAGGAAAGCCCGCACCTCAATCTCGGCAAGGTCGAGGGCGAGCTCTATATCGGCTGCGCCGAACATGACCATCTCGCACCCCTGCCGATGGTCGAGGAGTTGCGAGGCCTGTTCGAGGCCTCGGGCGCCGCCGGCGAGATCGAGATCTATCCCGGCCTCCACCATGGCTTCACCCATACATCCAGCAAAAGCTATGACAAGGCCGGCTCGGAACGCCATTGGGAACGGCTGCTGGCGCTGTACCGCCGCCGCCTGTGAGACCCGGCGGGTTGGATCATCAATCGCCGGCGCCAAACACCTCCCGCGCCGTGGCTTCGCCGACCAGGCCGTCGGCGACCTCGCGGGCCAGCAGGTCGCGGTCCCGCAGGCTGGGATCGCCATAGCCGCCGCCACCCGGCGTGCGGTAGACGATACGGTCGCCGGGGCGCAGCAGATAGGGTTGACCCCAGCCGATTTCCCGGCCATTCAGCAGCACGGCGCCGGGGCTGCCATCGCCGCCGCCTTGCAGGCCGGTGGCCTGCCTGAACAGCCGGCCGGCAATCAGGAATTCGACGATGGCGCCGTCGGGCGCCGTCTCGTCGTCGGGCACCCGCAGCACGAATTCCTGGCCCAGGCCGCCGCGATAGCGTCCGGGGCCGCCGGAATCCGGTAAATATTCCCGCCGCTCGACCAGCAGCGGGCTGTCGGTTTCGACCATCTCGACCGGGTTGTTCTTGATGTTGGCCGGGAAGGTCAGGCAGGAAACGCCGTCCGAGGTGGCGCGGGCGCCCAGGCCACCCGAGAACATCGGCCCGACGACGAACGGCCGGCCGTCGCCATGACGTCCCGACAGGGTCAGCCACCACAGCGGCATCGAGCCGCTATCGGCGATGATCCGCTCCGGCACCGCCTTGGCCAGGGCCCTGTAGACCAGTTCGGGAATGAACTGGCCGATCGAAGTGCGGCCGACCACGGCGGCCGGATGGCGGGCGTTCAGGATCGAGCCAGCCGGGGCCCGGATGGTGAACGGTCGCATCGCCCCGTGATTGTTGGGCAGGAACGGCGCGGCGATCGATTTCATGGCGAACATGCAATAGGCGGCCGTGTAGTTGAGCACGCAGTTGATGCCGCGCTCGACCTGGCCGTCGCTGCCGGCGAAATCGGCGATCATCTCGCCGTCGCTGATTTCCAGGGCCAGCCGCAGCATGATGGTCCCATCGCCATCGCCGGTCTCGATCGGCGCCTCGGCGGCATAGATGCCGTCGGGGATCTCGCGGATGGCCCGGCGCAGCGCGCTCTCGGTGCGGTCGTAGATTTCGTCGGCCACCGCCTCCAGATCGTCCCAGCCCATCTCCTCGAGGAAGCCGCGCAAGCGGCCGGCGGTAAGGTGAATGGTGGCGACCTGCGAGCGGACGTCGTTGACCACCAAATCAGGCACCCGAACGTTGGCGCCGATCACCCGCAGCAGGTCCTCGTTCGGCTCGCCCTGGCGGTACAGCATGCTGGGCGGCAATTGCAGGCCCTCTTCGAACACCTCGCGATTGTCGAGGCCGAGGCGGCCGCCGATGTCCTGGTGGTGGAACACGCAGGCGGCAAAGGCCACCAGACGCTGCCGCCAGAACACCGGCGCGGTCACCAGGATATCCGGCAGATGACCCGACATGATCCAGGGATCGTTGGTGATGATGACGTCGCCGTCCTTCAGGGTCGCGAAGGGGAAGTGGTCGTTCAGGGTCCGCATCGCCGCCGTCATGCCGCCCAGATGCCCCGGCGTCACGAAACCGGGTTGCGAGATCAGATGGCCGCGGCCGTCGTAGATGGCGCAGGAATAATCGTGGGAGTCTCGGATGATGCTGGAGAAAGCGGTGCGCATGACGCTGGCGTCGGCCTCCTCGGCGATCGAGGCCAGCCGCGACCAGGCGGTCTCCAGTTCCAGGGCGCCGAGTCCTTCCGCCATCGCCTTCCCTCCGCCGTCCCGGCCTCAGTCGCCGTCGATTTCGATGTGTATCAGGCCGTGATCGTCGATCCGGGCGCGACCGCCGGCGCCGATCACCGTGGTCGACTCCCGCTCCTCGATGATCGCCGGCCCTTCGATCGGCAGATCGGCGGGTACCGCGTGGCGGTCATAGACCCGATGCTCGACAAAGGCCCGTTGGCCGTGGTCGTAGGCCGGGCGGCGGCCCTTGAGGGCCTCGCCTGCCGCGACCCGGCGGCGGCGCACCGGGCTGTCCGGTTCCGCGCCGCGGGCGATCAGGCGCAGGTTGACGATCTCGAACTGGTTGTCCTGAAAGATCCGGCCGAAGATCTCTTCATAGGCGGCGCGAAAGTGATCCTGCAGCGCCTGCCGCCCCAATGTCTCCACCGACCCGGACGGCAGCGGCACGTTGATTTCATAGCCTTGACCGACGTAGCGGATATCGGCCGAACGCAGATAGTTCGGTGCGTCGC
Source organism: Alphaproteobacteria bacterium (assembly GCA_030746635.1). GTDB lineage: Bacteria > Pseudomonadota > Alphaproteobacteria > JASLMH01. Next base: position 9,351 of record JASLMH010000166.1, read on the forward strand.
CCTCGCCGGCCTTGACCATGACCGCCGTCGCCTCGACTTCCAGTTCCCGGTACAGTGCCTCGACCACACCCAGATCCGCGTCGGCCAGCGGCACCTTGTGGGTGCGCACCAGGTCGTAGGACACCGGCGCCACCAGGAAACCGACGGCCGAGGCGACGCCGACGGCGACGGGTATCACCACCCGCCGGATGCCCAGCTTGCGGGCCAGGCCGAAACAATGCACCGGCCCCGCACCGCCCGAGGCGATCAACGCCAGGCCGGCGGGATCGACACCACGTTCGGCGGCGTACATCTTGGACGCCGCCGCCATGCTCTCGTTCACCGCATCATGGATGCCCCAGGCCGCCAGGGTATCGTCGATGCCCAGCGGTCGACCGATATGCTCGTGGATCGCCCGGCGGCTGGCCTCTGCGTCCAGTGGCATGGCGCCGCCGAGGAAATAGCCGGGATCGAGGTAGCCGAGCAGCAAATCGGCATCGGTCACCGTCGGCCGGCCGCCGCCGCCGCCGTAACAGGCCGGGCCCGGCGCGGCGCCGGCGCTTTCCGGCCCGACCTGCAGCAGGTTCAAGGGGTTGATGGCGGCGATGCTGCCGCCGCCGGCGCCGATCTCCAACAAATCGATGCACGGCACCTTGATGGGAATGCCGCTGCCGCTCTTGAAGCGATGCACGCGGGCGACCTCGTACTCGCCGGTGCGCCGGATGGTGTCTCCCTCGAGGAGGCAAAGCTTCGCCGTGGTGCCGCCCATGTCGAAGGCAAAGGCGTTGTCGATGCCGGCCAGATTCTTGACGTGCTGGCTCATGATGACGCCGCCGACGGGACCGGATTCGATCACCCGGACCGGATACCGCCGGGCCGTGTCGACGGCCGTGACGCCGCCGCTGGACAGCATGATCAGGAGATCGCCCGACAGTCCCTCGGCGCCGAGGCCGTCCAGCAGGGTTGAGAGGTAGCTGTCCATCAACGGCTTGCAGTAGGCATTGACGACGGTGGTGCTGGTACGGGTGTACTCGTTGATCTCGGGCAGCACCTCGGCCGACAGCGACACCGCGGCATCGGGCAGCCCTTCGCCCAGCAGGTCCCGCAACTGCCGCTCGTGATCCGAATTGGCGTAGGCGTGCAGCAGACAGACGGCAACGGACTCGACGCCGGCCGCCCGCAGGACGGCGATCACCTCGGTTGCCTGCGCGCGATCCAGCGGCACCAGCACCTGGCCATCCCGGCGCAGCCGTTCCCGTATGCCCAGACGCAACCGCCTGGGCACCAGGGGTTCGGGATACTGCTGCTGCAGATCGTAAAGATCGTAGCGCCGCTCCGAACCGATCGCCAGCACGTCGCGGAAACCGTCGGTGGTGAGCAGCGCGGTCCTGGCGCCCTTGCGCTCGACCACCGCGTTGATCACCAGGGTGGTGCCGTGGAACACTCGCGCCGTCTCGCCAAGGAAGCCCGGCAGCGAGGCATTCAGCGAGCGCACCCCGTCGATCACCGCCACGGACGGGTCGTCCGGCGTGGTCAGGCATTTTTCCAGATGCAGCTCACCGGTCGCCTCGTCGAACACGACGAAATCGGTAAAGGTCCCGCCGATGTCGCTGCCCACGCGGTAGCGCATCGCTGCCGGTATCTCAGCCATACCCTACTCTCTAATTGCTTGCTGCATTGCGTTCCGCTCGACGGCGACGGTCAGTCTATCGTCATCAGGGCCGCCATCGCCACCGCCCTGCGCCGGCCCGGCAGGTTCGCTATGATTGCGGCAACGGCATGCAACCAAGGGGGCAAACATGGACATCCGCAAGATCGTCACCATCAGCGAGACCATCGAGGCAGACGGCCAAGGCGAGGCCTGTGCGCCGATCACCAGGGTGGCCGCCCTGGCGGTGGTCAAGAACCCCTTCGCCGGCCGCGTCGTCGAGGATCTGTCGCCGCTGTTCGATATCGGCGGCGGACTTGGCGAACGATTGATGGGCGACGCCGTGGCCCTCCTCGGCGGCCCGCCGGTCAGCTACGGCAAGGCGGCGATCGTGGGTAGCGCCGGCGACCTCGAGCACGGCGGCGCGATGATCCATCCGAAACTGGGCAAGCCGATGCGCGCCGCCGTCGGTGGCGGCAAGGCACTGATACCCTCCAACGCCAAGGTCGCGGCCCTCGGCGCGCCGATCGACCTGCCGCTCGGCCACAAGGACGATCCCTGGTCGTTCGACCATTTCGACACCATGACGGTGATGGTGGCCGACGCCCCGCGCCCGGACGAGATCATATTGTGCATGGCGATGGCCGACGGCGGCCGGCCGCGCGCCCGGGTGGGCAGCGCCCCGATCACCGATTGATCGGCGGATCGCCGAAATAGGAAAACCGCGCGCCGACGAGCGGCGCGCGGCTGTTCGCTACCAACCACGCCGTCAGGCGGCGCGGACGTCGGCGAGGAAGGTCTCGACCGTCGACTTCAGGCCGTCGGTCTGTTTCGCCAGTTCCGTGGAGGCCGACATCACCTGGCCGGAGGCGGCGCCGGTCTCCGACGTCGCCTCGCTGACCT
>JASLMH010000167.1 GCA_030746635.1 Alphaproteobacteria bacterium
GGCACCATGGATGGCCGTATAACGTCCGGAAATGACTATTGGAGGCGGTAGTTTCGGGGACAGGATTTAATCCTGTCCCCGAAACTACCTCGTCGCGGGCTCGACCCGCGCATCCATTAACGTCGCCGGTGACAACGCACCACGCTGCCAACGACTACCTGGCGCTGATGCCGCCGTCGATGATCAGCTCGGTACCGGTGGTGAAGCTGGATTCGTCGGAGGCCAGGTAGAGGATGCCGTAGGCGACCTCGTCAGGCTGGCCGACCCGGCCGATGGGGATCTGCCGGCCCAGCTTGGCCAGCGCCTCCTGTTCGCCGAAGCGCTGCTTGTGCCGGTCCAGGATCGGCGTGTCGATGAATACCGGATGCACCGAGTTGCAGCGGATGTTGTTGCCCTGGCGGGCGCAATGCAGGGCCACCGATTTGCTGAGGTGGCGGACCGCCGCCTTGGCCGAGTTGTAGGCGGCCATGTTGTGGCCGGCGATGATACCGGCGATGGACGAGATGTTGACGATCGAGCCGCCGCCCGAGGCGGCCATGGCCGGGATCGCCAATTTGCAACCGAGAAAGACGCTGTCCAAATCGAGGGCGTGCAGGTCGCGCCACTCGTCCAGCTCCAACTCCTCGATGGTCTTGCCCAGGCCCTTGCCGGCGGAGTTGACCAGGATGTTGAGGCCGCCGAAGGCGTCGGTGGTGGCGGCGATGGCCCGCTCCCATTCCTCCTGTTGGGTGACGTCGTGATGGATGAAGATGGCAGCCTCGCCGATTTCCGCCGCCGCTTCCCGGCCGCCCGCGTCATTGATGTCGGTGATCGCCACCTTGGCGCCCTCGCGCGCCATCAGGATCGCCGAGGCCCGGCCCAGGCCCGAGGCGCCGCCCGTCACCAACGCCACCTTGCCGGCGACCCGTCCGTTTCCGCTCATCATGATCCTCCATGACTCATACTGGCGCTTTATAGCGCCTTTCATAGGTCAGGGAATTATTCCGCGGCCCGAGTAGCGCCGCCGGCGGTCTGCCGGGCGACGAGATGGGCATAGAGGCCGCCCCGGCGCATCAGCTCGTCGTGGCTGCCCTGTTCGGCCACCCGGCCCTGGTCGAGGACGACGATGCCGTCGGCGCCGCGTACGGTGGACAGGCGATGGGCGATCACCAGGGTGGTGCGGTGGGCCATCAGCTCCTCCAGAGCGTCGCGCACCAGGCGTTCCGAGACCGCGTCCAGATGCGAGGTCGCCTCGTCCAGGATCAGCACCGGCGCGTCCTTCAGGAAGGCCCGGGCGATGGCCACCCGTTGCCTTTGCCCGCCCGAGAGACGCATGCCGCGTTCGCCGACCGGGGTCTCCAGGCCGTCCGGCAGGCCGGCGACGAAGTCCGCCAGGGCGGCGCGCTCGACCGCCTGCCGCACCTCCGCCGCGCTGGCCTCGGGCCGGGCGATCAGGATATTGGCGCCCAGGCTGTCGTTGAACAGATAGGTGTCCTGGGCGACCAGGGCGATGCGGCCGCGCAATTCGTCCAGGCGATAGTCCCGCAGATCCCGGCCGTCCAAGTGGACGGCGCCGCCGTCGGGGTCCCAGAACCGCATCAACAGATGCGCCAGGGTGGTCTTGCCGGCACCGGACGGGCCGACCAGGGCGACGGTGCTGCCGGCCGGGACCGCCAGGCTGACGTCCCGCAGGGCCGGCCGCCGGGTCCCGGCATAGCTGAACTCGACGGCCTGCATGTCCAGGCTGCCGCCGCCGCCAGCGCCATTGCCGGCGCCGGCGCCGGCGCCGTCCCGGACCGGGATGTCCTCCTCGTGCACGGCATAAAGGCGGCGGGTGGCGCCCAGGGTATCGGCCAACTGCCGGCCGATATTGGCGATTTCCGAGATCGGCAGGAAGGCCGCCATGGCCAGCAGGGTCAGCAGCGGCAAGTGTGCCGCCTGCATGGCGCCGTTTGAGACCAGGGCGGCGCCGGTGCCGACCACCGCCACGCCGCCCAAACCGGTGGCCACTTCCAGGACCGCCATCTGGATGGTCAGATCGCGGAAGAACGGCAGGCGCAGCCGGACGTGCCGCCGGGCCCGTTGCAGGAATTCGCCGCCGCGATGGTGTTCCGCTTGAAAGGCGACGATCTCCGCCAGCCCCTGGATGGTGTCGACGGCATGGGCGTTCAATTCGCCCAGGCCCTCGCGCGCCCGCGAGCCGAGGCGATCGAGCCGGCCGCGCATCCAAAACGGGCTCAAGGCGACGACGGCGAGAAACGGCAGCAGGGCCAGGGCCATGGAGCCGCCGAACGCCAACAGCGTCGCCAGCACCACGCCGGGCACCAGGACCGCGACGAAAGCCGGCGCCACGGTATGGGCGAAGAAGAACTCCACGGTTTCCACGTCCTGGGTGGCCACCGCCACCAGATCGCCGGTGCGCCGGTTCAGCAGGTAGGCCGGCGCCAGCTTGTCCAGTTTCTCGAACAGGGCGATGCGCATCTCCGCCAGCAGGCGGAAGGCCATGTCGTGGGCGACCCAGGATTCGAGCCAGTGCAAAACGCCCGCCGCCGGCGCCAGTACCACCAACACCACCAACAGTCCGCCATACGGGGTGCCGGTCTTCACCGCCGCCACCACCAGGGCCGAGGCGATGCCGATGCCGATGAAGGCGGCGACCCGGGTGATGCCGAACAGGAAGGTCAGGATCAGCCGCCCCTTCCAGGGCAGGATGTGGCGCAGCAGTTCCATGAATGCCTGGCCCCAGCCCATGCCCCGGGCCCGCAGGATGGCGTCGCTGGGCGCGATCTCGATGGTCGGTTCGGCCGGTTCGTCGACCGCGTCGAAGTCGAAGCGTTCGACGGCGGTGGCCGCCTGGCTCGCCTGGTCCTGAACCTGCGCCGCCATCAGGCGATGGTAGGCGCCGTGCTGGGCCATCAGTTCGGCGTGGCTGCCGGTTTCGGCGAGCTGGCCGTCCTGCAGCACCAGGATGCGGTCGGCGTCGATCACGCTGGACAGGCGATGGGCGAAGATCAGCGTGGTCCGACCCTGCATCAGGCGGTCCAGCGCCTGCTGGATCAGCGCCTCGTTCTCCGCGTCGACCGAGGACAGGGCCTCGTCCAGCACCAGGATCGGCGCGTCCCGCAACAGGGCCCGGGCGATGGCGATGCGCTGGCGCTGGCCGCCGGACAGTTTCAGGCCGCGCTCGCCGACCACGGTGGCATAGCCCTGGGGCAGGGCGATGATGAACTCATGCGCATTGGCGGCGCGGGCCGCCGCCTCGATCCGTTCGTGGCTCGCGTCGGCGTCGCCCAGCCGAATATTGTCCTCGACGGTGCCGTGAAACAAATAAGTGTCCTGCTGCACCACGGCGAACTGCCGGCGCAGTTCCGGCAGGGGGAGCTCACGCAGGTCCCGGCCGCCGATCAGCACCCGGCCCCGGTCCGGGTCGTAGAGACGCAGCAGCAGGCGGACGATGGTCGATTTGCCGGCGCCGCTGGGGCCGACGATACCGATGCGTTCGCCGGCGGCGACGGTGAAGTCCAGATCACGATGGGCCTGTTGTCGAGCACCCGGATATTGGAACGACAGCGCCTCGAAACGGATGCTCGGGTCCAGCGCCTGATCGACGGGCGCCGCCGTGTCTTCCAGCAGCGGCCGGGCCGCCATGATCGAGAGAATGCCCTCGGCCGCCGATTGCCCGACCATGCCCTCGTGCAGCAGCGAACGGAGATCCCGCAGCGGCCGGTATACCTCCACCCCCAGCATCAGGATCACCAGCAACACCCACAACTCGGTCTCGCCCGCCGCCACCCGCCAGGCGCCCAGGGCCAGGGCGGCGGTGGCGCCGATGGCGATGCCGGCATCGGTGATGCCCCGGCCCAGGGCGTTGCTGGCCAACACCCACATGGTGGTGCGGAACAGATCGTGGGCCTTGTCGGCCAGGCTGCGCGAGCGGGCGGTGCTCTGCCCGAAGGCCTTCAGGGTGGCCAGGCCCTGGAGGGAATCCAGGAACTCGGCGGCGAAGGCGCCATAGGCCTTCTGCCGGTTCATGGCATTGCGCCGGTCCCAGAAGTGGAACACCGAGGGGGCCGACAGGGTGAGCAGGGCGGCCGCCACCAGGCACAGGGCGATCGGCAGGTCCAGGAAGGCGATGAAGAGGAATATCACCAGCGGCATCAGGCCGGCGACGAACAATTGCGGCAGGTAGCGGCCGAAATAGGTCTCCAACTGCTCGACGCCGTCGACCAGCGAGGTCACCACGTCGCCGGTCCGGCGCAGGCCGAAATAGGCCGGGCCCAGCTCGACGATCTTGTCATAGAGTCGCTGGCGCAGGCCGATCTGCACCAGGGCCGCGGTGCGATGGGCGACCATGTTGCGGGCATATTCCATGACCCCGCGCAGCACCATGGTGCCGGCGACCAGGGCCAGCGGCAGGGCCAATTCGCCGATGGAGGCGCCGGCGAACACCAACCCCAAGAGCCAACCCAGCAGCACCAGCCGGCCGACGCCGACGGCGGCGGCCAGCAGGCCGATCGCCACGGCGCCGGCGATGCGCTGCCGAAGCCCCTCGGTGAACGCCCAAAGCCGCGTATCGAGATACATGCGGGTCCCCTGACCTATCCCCTGGATGAGCAAACAGGGAATATCTAACCGAAAAATAAATGTTGCGCCTTCATCGAGTTTGCATAATAGCTATACAAATATGTTGAGGATGGCGCATGGGCGTTGAGCGATGAATTGGGACGATCTGCGGGTATTTCTAGCCATCGCCCGCGACGGCAGCCTGTCCGCCGCCGCCCGCCACCTGAAGGTCAGCCAGCCGACGGTGGGCCGGCGCCTGGCGGCGCTGGAAGACAGCTTGTCGGCGCGGCTGTTCGATCGCCAGCCCGACGGCTTCGTGCTGACCGCCGCCGGCTCGGAACTGCTGCCCATGGCCGAGGCCATGGAACAGGCGGCCGACGCGGTCGACCGCAAGCAGGCCGGTTTCGCCGACCACCTGCGCGGCACGGTGCGGCTGTCGATCTACGAGATCATGGCGCAGTTCCTGACCGCGCACATGTGGGCCCTGCGCGAACGCCTGCCGGATATCGAGGTCGAATTGTCGGTGGCCCATATCGGCGCGAATTTGTCGAAGCGCGAGGCCGATCTGCTGATCCGTGAATGCCTGCCCGAATCGCCGGGCCTGATCGCCCGCAAGCTGGGCCGCTTCGCCTATGCCGTCTATGGCGCCAACGACCTGGTCGGGCGCCAGCCGATGGCCCATGGCGATGGGCGCTACCAGGCCTGTCCGTGGGTCGGCTTCGACGAGGACCACACCTACTTCGCCGGCGCCAAGTGGCTGCTGGAGAGGCGCCAGGGCAGGCCGACCGAGATTCGCGTCAACAACGGCATGGTGCTGCACGACCTGGTCCGCAAGGGCGCCGGCCTGGGCATCCTGCCCTGTTTCGCCGGCGATGCGGATAGGGCGCTGGTCCGCCTGACGCCGCCGCTGGCCGATGTGCAGAGCAGCCACCACCTGATCGTGCATCGCGACCTGCGCCGGGTGCCGGCGGTGCGGGCGGTGATGGACGCGGTGACCGGGCTGTTCGAAGACCAGGCGGCGGCTCTGGCCGGCCGGTCGGAACGCGCCGCGGCGGTCGGCAAATAGCGGCCACCAGTTGCTAGCCGGCGCAGCCGGCTCCGATCAGGGGTCGACGCGGCCGGTGGCGTTGCCCATGACGACGACGTCGCCGTTCTGGTTGGTGGTGGTGAGCTTGATGTCCACCAGGATTTCGCCGCCCTCCTCGCGGACGTCTTCCACCACCGCCTGGCTTTTCAAATCGTCGCCCGGCCAGACCTGATTGGTGAAGCGGACGCCGTACTTCTTGACGTTTTCGTGGCCGAACAGGTCGGTGACGACGCGGCCGGTCATGCCCATGGTCAACATGCCGTGGGCGAACACGCCGGGATAACCGGCGACCTCGCGGCTATAGATGTCGTCGCTGTGCAGCGGGTTGTAGTCGCCCGAGGCGCCCGAATACATCACCAACTGGGTGCGTTTCAGATCCTCCACCAGGACCTCGTCAAAGGTATCGCCGACGGAGATTTCACTTGCCTTGACTGCCATGACCCTATTCCTCAGCCCTGATCCACCGGACGTTCCGTCGTCACACCGACACCCCGGGCGGTGCAGACCAGATCGCCATTCCCGTCGCGGTATTCCGTGATCCGTTCGGAAAACACCAGCTTGCCGGCACGCTTGCTTTCCTTCTCCCAGGTCTTGCCGTCCTTCGTGGTGACGTAAAGCACATCGCCGGGCCGGACCGGCCGCTCGAACTCGAAATGCTGTTCGGCGTGCAGCCGGCCGGACGAGGACGGCTTGCCCTCGATGCCGCTGGGATTCCTGCCGGAGCCGAACCAGGGCTCGCCCAGCTTCGGCCGCAGGAAATAGTCCGGATCGAACTGGGCCACCGATTGCGGAAAGGTGGGCGGCGCGACGACGTCGGCCGGATCGGCGCCGTCGGCGGCATAGTCGCCGATGGACCGCCCGAACATCATGATGTGCGTTGCCTCGACGGGGAATTTGATGACTTTTTCGTCTGCCATTGTCTCGTACCACTACCTCTACTGGGTTCAACGATCGAAATGCGCGGCGCCTAGAGTTCACCATTTACGTGGTCAGGACAACTTTGCCGATCACCTTTCGGTCGGCGATCAGGTCGAGGGCGGCGGCGAAATCCGCCAGATCGAAGGTGCCGTGCAGCACCGGCGCCAGGTGGCCTTCGGCGCACCAGCGGAACAGCTCGGCCATGCCGGCATGCACCCGCTCGATGTCCCGGGCGGTGCGCGGGGTGCGCGACCAGCCGGCGTAATAGCCCCAATTGACGCCGTGGACGGAGATATTCTTGACCAGCAGGATGTTGGCCGGAATCTGCGGGATGTCGCCGCTGACGAAGCCGACCGGGAACAGCCGGGCCTCGGGCGCGACACAGCGCAGGGACTGCCTGAACATCTCGCCGCCGACCGGATCGAACACCGCATCGACGCCGCGTCCGTCGGTCAGTTCCAGCACCCGCTGGCGAAAATCCTCGTCCCGGTGATTGATCAGGTGTGCGGCGCCGCTGGCCCGGGCGGCCGCCAGCTTGGCGGCATCGCCGGCGGTGGCGATCACCCGGGCGCCCAAATGCCGGCCCAGATCGACCGCCGCCAGGCCGCTGCCGCCGCCGGCGCCATGCACCAGCAGGCTTTCGCCCCGCCGTAGCCGGCCATGCAGGACCAGACAGCCGTAGGCGGTGGCATAGATGGAGGGGAAATGGGTGGCGGTGGCGAAGTCCACCGCATCGGGCAGGGGGAACAGGTTGTCGATCGGCACCACCGCCTGTTCGGCGAAGGCGCCGTAGCGCACGCTGGCCGCCACCCGCTGACCGGGCACCAGGCGGTCGACGTCGTCGGCCACCTCCAGCACCGTGCCGCCGGCCTCGGTCCCCGGCGTGAACGGCAGGGCCGGCGAATTCTGATGCCGGCCCTCGATGGCGAGGAGGTTGGCGAAGCCGGTGCCGGCGGCGGCGATGGCGATCCGCGCCGTTCCCGGCCTCAGCTCCGGTTCGGCAACCTCCTCCACCGCCATGTCGCGGTGGGATCCATACTCTCGACAGACAACCGCCCGCATGGGCGTCTCCCAACTAGCCGATACCGTCCAGGGCCGCGCCCAGATCATCCATCAAATCGGCCGGGTCCTCCAGCCCCACCGACAGACGGACCAGGCCATCGCCGATGCCGACCCGGACCCGTTCCTCCGGCCCGATGGCCCGGTGGGTGGTGGTGGCGGGGTGGGTGATCAGGCTCTTGGCATCGCCCAGGTTGTTGGAGATGTCGATGCAGGAGAGGCCGTTCAGCAGCTTGAACGCCGCCGCCTTGCCGCCGGCCAGATCGAAACTGATGATCGAGCCGCCGGCGGTCATCTGCCGGGTCGCCAGCTCCTGTTGCGGAAACGACGGCAGCTCCGGATAGACCACCCGCTGGACCTCGGACCGCTCCGCCAGCATCCCGGCGATGGTCCGGGCGTTGCGGCATTGCTCGGCCAGGCGCAACTCCATGGTCTCCAGGCCCTTCAATAGCACCCAGGCGTTGAACGGGCTGAGGGCCGGCCCGGTATGGCGCAGGAACGGCTGCAGCACCTCGTCGATGAACTGTTCGGGGCCGAGGACGGCGCCGCCCAGGCAGCGGCCCTGGCCGTCCATGTGCTTGGTGCCGGAATAGACCACGATGTCGGCGCCGAATTCGATCGGCCGCTGCAGGACCGGCGTCGAAAAGACGTTGTCGACCACCACCTGGGCGTCGGCCGCGTGGGCCAAATCCGCCACCGCCTCGATGTCGATCAGTTCCAGGGTCGGATTGGCCGGGGTCTCGAAGAACACGCAGGCCGTTTGCGGCCGCAGGGCCGCCTGCCATTGCGCCAGGTCCGGGCCGTCGACGAAGCTGATCTCGACGCCATAGCGCGGCAGCAACTGGCTGATGATGAAATGGCAGGAGCCGAACAGGGCGCGGGAGGCGACCACGTGGTCGCCGGCCTGCAACTGGCACATCAAGGCGGCGAACACCGCCGACATGCCGCTGGAGGTCGCGAAACAGGCTTCCGCGCCGTCCAACAGGGCCAGCCGCCGTTCGAACATGGCCACCGTCGGATTGCCGTAGCGGGAATAGATGAAGCCCTCGTCCTCGCCCAGGAACCGGGCCTCGGCCTGCTCGGCGCTGTCGTAGACGAAGCCCGAGTTCAGATACAGCGCCTCGCTGGTCTCGCCGTGGGGCGAGCGGTCCAGGCCGCCGCGCACGGCGCGGGTGCGGGCGCGCCAGTCCCGTTCGCTGGTCGGTGCCATCGGTGGTCTGCCCCGTCTGATTGCTGCCGCGGTGATCGTCAGCCCTGAATCCAGGGCAGGCCGGCGACTTTCCAGCCATTGGTGGTGCCGCGATGGCCGGCCGGGTCCTTGTCGCCCTCGAAGCCGGCGGCGACGTTAAAACAGTTGCGGTAGCCGGCCGCGGTGAGGGCGGCGGCGGCGTTGCGCGAGCGTTGCCCGGAACGGCAGATCAGGAAGATGTTGGTGTCCTGCCCGATCGGCGATTGCGCCACCTGGGCGGTGAATTCCGGATTGACCGTCATCGCCGGGAATTCCTGCCAGGGCAGCAGCAGCGCCTGTTTGCCCAACGACGACAGGTCGGGAATGCCGACGTAATTCCATTCGGCCGAGGTGCGCACGTCGATCAGCACGGCGCCGGGATCCTCGGACAGGCGGCGCCAGACCTCGGTCACCTCCAGGTCACCGGCATAAGTCGCTTCCGTCATGTCGATCCAGTCCGTCCCTGTTGGCATCCGGCGGCATGGCCGCTCAATGGGCGGCCGCACCGGTTGATCGCCGCAATGGAAGCCGGCTTTTAGCCGATCCGACAGCGGCTTGCCAGGCAAATGCCCGGCCCGTGTCGTGGGCGCGTCGTCGCTGGATGGTCGGACGGCCGTCACTGCCGGGTTGATACCAGTCGCTGATCGCCGCGGCGGCAGCCAGCCAGTCGGCGGGGTCGTCGGCGTCGGCAATCTCGAAGCTGTCGAAGCCGCAGCGCAGAATGAAGGCGAACTGGTCGCGCAGGACCTGGCCGACGGCCCGCAGTTCGCGCCGGTAGCCGAGGCGCTCGCGCAGCAACCGGCCGTAGCTGAAGCCGCGGCCGTCGGTGAACTTGGGGAATGCCACGGCGATCAGGCTGAAGCGCTGGATGTCCTCGGCCAGGGTCTCCGGCGATTGACCCGCCGGCAGATGCAGACCGAGGGGCTGCGTGCGCCCCAGCAACCGGTCGCGATGGGCCAGCCACAGGTCATGGGGCACGATGATCGGCAATGGATCGGCCAGGCCACTGGCGTCCGCTACCCTGGTCCACTCGTCCTCGACGATGGCGCCGTGTCTAAGCAGTGGCATAAAGCTTCTCCTTGAAGGGCTCCGGCCCGGTGCGCCGGTAGGTGTCGATGAAGGCCTCGCCGCTCCGGCGCCCGGCCAGGTAGACGTCGACGATGGTTTCGACCGCGTCGGCGACCTGGTCGCCGGCGACGGCGGGACCGATGATGGCGCCGATGGCGGCGTCCTCGGTGGCGCGGCCGCCCAGGGTGATCTGGTAGGCCTCGCTGCCTTTCTTATCGACGCCCAGGATGCCGATGTTGGCCATGTGGTGGTGGGCGCAGGCGTTGATGCAGCCGGAAACATTGACGGTGACGGGGCCGATCCCGTGCTCCCGCTCGATGTCCCGGAAGCGCCGGCCGATCTCCTGGGCGATGGGGATCGATCGGGCATTGGCCAGGTTGCAGTAGTCCAGGCCCGGGCAGGCGATGATGTCGCTGACCAGGCCGGCGTTGGCGGTGGCCAGGTCGTCCAGCCGCAGGCCCAGCCAAAGTTCATGCAGATCGGCCTTGCGCACGTCCGCCAGCACCAGGTTCTGTTTGTAGGTCACCCGGATCTCGCCGAAGCTGTAGTGCGCAGCCAGATCGGCCACCGCCTCCATCTGTTCGGCCGTCGCATCGCCCGGTATGCCGCCATGGGGCTTCAGGGAGATGGTGACGACGGCATAGCCGGGCTGCTTGTGGGCCTCGACGTTGCTGTCGAGCCAACTGGCGAAGCCAGGGTCGGCGGCCCTCGCCGCTTCCAGCGCCAGACAATGATCTGGCAACTTCTCATAGGCCGGCGGCGCGAAATAGGCGGCGATCCTGGCCAACTCCTCAGCCGGCAAATGCAGCTCGCCGTGCCGGATGTTCCGCCATTCCGCCTCGACCATCTCGGCGAAGGCTTCGACGCCGACCTGTTCGACCAGGATCTTGATCCGCGCCTTGTAGATGTTGTCGCGCCGGCCGAGCTGGTTATAGACCCGCAGGATCGCCTCCAGGTAGGACAGCAGATCGGCCGCCGGCAGGAAGGGACGGATGGTCTTGGCCAGGATCGGCGTGCGTCCCTGGCCGCCGCCGACCATCACCTCGAAGCCAGGCCGGCCGTCGCCGTCGCGGTGCATGCGCAGGCCGATGTCATGGCCACGGGTTACCGCCCGGTCGTTCGGTGCCCCGGTGACGGCGATCTTGAACTTGCGGGGCAGGAAGGCGAATTCCGGATGCAGGGTCGACCATTGCCGGATGATCTCGGCGTGCACCCTGGGATCCTCGATTTCGTCCGGCGCCACGCCGGCCAGCGGATCGGCGGTGACGTTGCGGATGCAGTTGCCGCTGGTCTGGATGGCGTGCATCTCGACCTCGGCCAATTCGGCCAGCAGATCGGGCACCTCGGCCAGCTTTGGCCAGTTGAACTGGATGTTCTGACGGGTGGTGAAATGGCCGTAGCCACGGTCGTAGGTGCGGGCGATGTGGGCCAGGCGGCGCATCTGCCGGGCCGACAGCACCCCGTAGGGGATCGCCACCCGCAGCATGTAGGCATGCAATTGCAGGTACAGGCCGTTCATCAGGCGGAGCGGCTTGAATTCGTCCTCGCTCAATTCGCCATCGATCCGCCGCGCTACCTGGTCGCGGAACTGGTCCACCCGCTGTGCCACGAAGGCTTGGTCGAATTCGTCGTAGCGGTACATGACGCTCAGGCCCCGATGGCCTGATAGCCCAGGTCGGTGCGGACGCTGGGACCCAGGGTGCGGAGGATCTCCCGCTGTCCCAACGGTCGGATCTGCCGCTCCGACACCTCGACGGCGAAGGTATAGGGGCCGATCACCCGGCCCAGGGCGGCATCCTGTTCGGCCGCCGC
>JASLMH010000168.1 GCA_030746635.1 Alphaproteobacteria bacterium
TCGGCCTGCATTTCATGGGCTTCCTGCGGATCCCCTTCCTGAACTACGAGGCCCGCATGCATTTGCGGGACCGGCCGGCCGGGCTGCTCGGCGCCTTTGTCATCGGCATCGCCTTCGCCTTCGGCTGGACGCCCTGTATCGGCCCGGTGCTGGCCACCATCCTTTCGGTGGCCGCGCGCGAGGACAGCCTTTGGTATGGCACCTCGTTGCTGGCAACCTACGCGGCCGGGCTTGGCATCCCCTTCCTGCTGGCGGCGCTGATGGCCGGACCGTTCATGCGCTGGATGGGGCGGATGCGGCGGCGGATGCGGCAAGTCGAATTGGCGACCGGCGGCCTGTTGGTGCTGACGGGACTGCTGTTCATCTTCAATTCTTTCGAATTGTTGGGCTTCTGGCTGATCGAATTGTTTCCGGTGCTGGGCGAGATCGGCTGATCGGCCAATTTCCCGTTGAATGCAAAACTCGAACCACTTAGTAATGGCTTAAGCACTTAGTGCCTATCTATGGCGGCGTCGCGGATGTACCGCGAGATCGGCATCTGAAAGGCCAAGGGGGAACGATGGAACTAGCGAACATGCGGACCAACGCGCATGACGCCAGCCGTCTTTTGAAGGCGATGGCGAACGAGCGGCGGCTGCTGATCCTTTGTCATTTGAGCGAGGGCGAACGCAGCGTCGGCGAGTTGGAGGATTTGCTGCGGATCAGCCAATCCGCCCTCTCGCAACACCTGGCGCGACTGCGCAGCGACAACCTGGTTGCCACCCGACGTTCGGCCCAGAATATCTTCTATTCGCTGAACGGCGGCCAGGCCGAGGCAGTGATTGGCGTGCTGCACGATCTGATCTGTGCCGACGGCTGCGTGCCGTCGGAATGCGGCTAGGCGCCGCCCCTCGCCAACGATCCAGGCACCGACGACCTCGAATCGCATACGATACCCGACGGCATCAACTCCGGCGCCTCCGGCGATGTCGGGCGTCGCCATGCACGGCGCCGCGGATTTCGTGATTCCGGCATTTTTTTCGCGGTTTTTTGCAGGTTTCGTTTGCCATAACTAATCAGCCTGTTGTATCACCGCGCATCCCCGTCGGGGACGGCGGGGATCGTCGGCCGGATCCATCGCCGACGTTCTACCGCAAGCGCCTAGTGCCAGTTGCATGCAGATTTACCTTCCGATCGCGGAACTGTCGGTCAACATCTTCCTTTTCCTCGGCATGGGGGCCGGGGTCGGCTTCCTGTCGGGGCTGTTCGGCGTCGGCGGCGGTTTCCTGATGACGCCGCTGCTGATCTTCGCCGGCATCTCGCCGGCGGTCGCCGTGGCCACCGAGGCGAACCAGATCGTCGCCTCCTCGGTCTCCGGCGCGCTGGCCCATTGGCGGCGCGGCAACGTCGACGTCAAAATGGGTGTGGTGCTACTGGTCGGCGGCTTCTTCGGCTCGACCCTTGGCGTCTGGCTGTTCAGTCTGCTGCGCGGGTTGGGTCAGATCGACCTGGTGATCCGGGTATCCTACGTGGTCTTTCTCGGCATCATCGGCGCCTTGATGCTGGTGGAAAGCCTCCGGGCGATCAACCGGCAGCGCAAACCGGGCGGCAAGCGGCGCAAGCTGCACCAGCACAACTGGCTGCACGGCCTGCCCTTCAAGATGCGGTTTCGCCGCTCGAAACTATACATTTCCGCCTTGCTGCCACTGGCCATCGGCGTTCTGGTCGGTATCCTGGCGGCGATCATGGGGGTCGGCGGCGGCTTCATCATGGTGCCGGCGATGATCTACCTGCTCGGCATGCCGACGGCGACGGTGGTCGGCACCTCGCTGTTCCAGATCATCTTCGTTACCGCCAACGTCACTTTCCTGCAGGCCTGGCAGAACCAGACCGTCGATGCCCTGTTGGCGCTGCTGCTGCTGGCCGGCGGCGTGATCGGCGCGCAACTGGGCAGCCGGGCCGGCGCCAAGCTACCGGGCGAGCATCTGCGCAGCCTGCTGGCGCTGATCGTATTGGGCGTCTGCGCCCGCCTGGGCTACGAATTGCTGGCCAGGCCCGACGATCTGTTCTCGATCGGCCATATCGTGGGGCAGGGCTGATGCGGGGGCTCTTTACCGCTCTGACGGTGGCGCTGCTGCTGGGCGGCGCGGGCGAAGCCCGGGCCCAGGCCCTGGTGGCCGATCTGTCGGACCATCTGATCGCCGTCACCACCGGTTTCGTCGGCACTGAGTTGCTGCTGTTCGGCGCCACCGACGGCGACGAGGGCGATATCGTCGTGGTGGTGCGCGGCCCCGCCGAACGGGTGATGGTGCGCCGCAAGGAACGGACCGGCGGCATCTGGGTCAATCGCCACAATGTGGCGTTTTCCGGCGTGCCGTCCTTCTACCATCTGGCCTCTTCCCGGCCGCTGACCGATATCACCTCGCCACGGGTCCGCTCCCGGCACCAACTCGGCCTGGACAACGTACGCTTCGGCGGCCTGAGGTCGCCGCGTTCGGACGTGGCGGCGTTTCGCCAGGCGCTGATCCGCAACAAGCGGCGTGATGGCCTGTATCCGAACGACGCCGGGGACATCTCGCAGCTGGGAAACCGCCTGTTTCGGACCGCCGTGGTGTTCCCATCGAACGTACCGACCGGGAGCTACACGGTGACGGTCTACCTGCTGCGAAAGGGCGCCGTGGTCAGCGCCCAGACCACGCCGTTGGTGGTTTCGAAGATCGGTATCGGCGCCCGGGTATACGATTTCGCCCACCGCAATTCGGCGCTATACGGCATCGCCTCGATCTTCATGGCCCTGATGGCCGGTTGGCTGGCCGGCGCCATCTTCAAGCGGGCCTAAGACATTTTTTGGCTTTCGTTGAAGCAACACCGGCGCGGCGGTCAGGAAGCCGGCGATGGCGCCTCGTCGCCGGCGGGCGGTGGCGAGGCGCGGCCGCCGGTATGCTGGCGGTAGGCAATGCGCTCGCTGGTATCGAGGATTTGCTCGTGGTCCAGGTCGTTCTGCGGATAGTTGACGGCGGTAATCTCGACAATCGGCGAGATTTCGCCGTCCTCGACGACCACCGCGATGCTCGGTGATTGCGTGTCGATCTTCTCCGCCACCGGCAGGCATTTGTCCCAATATGTGTGCTGCAGCAGAATGCAGAAGGTGTCGTCCGACATGCGCGCCACCAGGTCGCTGTTCCGCGACACCCGGCGCAGCAGCTTGGCCACCCCGGCCATCATCGCCTCGGTCGGGTTGTAGCCGTATTCCTCGGAGGCCTGAACGTAATTACGGACGGTGACGTAGATCAAGGCGCCCTGGGACTCGGCGCGGATGGTTTCGGCCATCACGACGCGGAAGAACTCCCGAAAACTGGCCTCGTTGACGACGCCGGTGGTCAGGTCGACGCCGGCGCCCTCGCGCAGCATGTCCTCGAGGTTCAACAGCCGCTTGCCGGCCTTGATCCGCAAGCTCAATTCGAGCGTATTCAGCGGCTTGTTCAGATAATCGTCGGCGCCGGCCTCGAGACAGGCCATCACCCGGTCCTTGTCCATCAGGTCGGCGTAGAAGATGACATAAGTGTAGCGCGGGCGTTGGATCTTGCGGACCCGGCGGCACAATTCGATGCCATCCATGCCGGGCAGGTCCCAGTCCAGGATCACCATCCGAAACGGTTCCTTGGCGATCAACTCGTAGGCCGCGCCGCCGTCGTGCTCCATGACGACGCGATGCCCCCACTTCTCCAGCTTGGTCTTGAGAAGCCGGGCGAAAAGCTGATCGGCGTCGGCGACCAGGATCTTCATGGCAGCCCATCCCCCGACATCGTGGCAAACCCGCGCGCGGTGGCACCCCTCGCGCCACGGCCGTTCGGCGCCGAATTGCCCATCAACCAGGCAAAGCGGCTATTACTATTGGCCGGCACCAAGCAATCCCCCCAAAACTCCGCCCAACAGGCTCGCCGCATCGCCGCCGGCTCCGCCTTCGCCTTCGCCTTCGCCCTCGCCCTCACCGCCAGCTTGTTGCATCAGAGCGGCCAACGGATCGCCCTCGGCCCCGGCCGCGCCGCCGCTATCACCGCCGCCGGCCGCGGCAGTGGTCGCGCCCGCCCCTTGCGGCGTGGCCACCGGCACACACCGTGGATTGCAGCTCAAGGTGAAGGTCTGCGGACCACGATCGACCGTCACCCGCCGTTTCAGTACCGGGCCGACCACGACCACCCGTGACAGGATCACCTTGCCCTCGTCGTTGAGGACGTAGAGATTGGTTTCGCCCGGTTCACGGCCCAACAGGAACAGCAAACGGTCGTCCTCGACGACCACATCCGCGACCGCCGGATTACCCAACATCACGATATCCGGATCAGCGGACAGCCGCAGGATTCTAGCCTTGCCGACCTCCACCGTTAGCGGCGCCGCCACCACGGCCCCGGCCACGATAGTAAGAACCATGGCCACCAGACCAAACAACAAGTTCTTCGTGTACATCGGCTTCCCTCGATCCCGCGCCGCGTTCGGCAAGGGTAAAAACTCCTGGAGTCGCGCCTACTCGTACAAAATACCACAAATAGCGATTCGCTACATCCATTAAGCAAAATTATCAAAAGACCGGGTTAAAGGAATCCTTAACCAATGCAAGGTTTCTTGCGACGGTTTTCCGTAAATGGCAAAGACGATGGAAGTATTTCCCATTGTATCCTATGTTGTAACCCCCATCTGATTTACAATAGAGGGGCAATCAGCTTTCCCGACGTTGCGTTCCCGGCCAGGCATGAGCAAAAGCATTTCCATCTATCTTGCCACCATACTTTGCGCCGGCGGGTTGATGTTAGCGGGCTGCGCCGCCAAACCACCGCCGGTGGAGTCCGACGAGGGCAGCCGTCTGGGGCGCAGCCTGTACGAGGCGGCCGAAAGTTCGGAGCAACGGCGCGATTTTGCCACCGCCGCGGCCTACTACCGAAACCTCTATCGCCGCGATCCGGCTGACCTCTCGGCCGTTGTCGGTCTGGCGCGAGCGCTGCGCCGGTTGCTGCAGGCGAAGGAGGCGCGGGCGATCCTGCTGCGGGCCATGAAGGACCGCCAGAACGATGCGGACCTGCTGGCCGAACTGGGCAAGGTCCAGTTGGTCCTGGGTAAGCCGATGAAGGCGATCCATTCGCTATCGCGCATCGGCGCGGGCGACAGCAAACGCTGGGATGTCGAGGACGCCCTGGGCGTCGCCTACGACAGGATTGGCATGTATCCACAGGCAGAGCGGCGCTATCGCAAGGCCTTGGTGCTGTCGCCGGAAAACGCCACCGTGCTGAACAATCTGGCCCTTTCCATGGCCCAGGCGGAACGCCTGGACGACGCCATCGAGATGTTGGAGCGGGCCGCCGCGCTGCCCGAGGCGACGCCACGCATGCGCCAGAACCTGGCCATGCTGTACGCACTGAAAGGCGATCTGGCGACGGCCGAGCAATATGTCCGACGCGATTTGCCGGCCGACATCGCCGATCAGAACATGGCCTATTACCGGCAACTGCAAAAAGGCATGACCGGCGGCGCCTCGCCGATCCGGCCGCCCGCTATCGCACCGCCGAGGAAGGGCGAACTGCCGGCGACGGGCGGCGACAAGGCCAAGACGCCGAAGTCGATGACGGCGGCGGCGGCCGAGCCGGCGACAAAAGCCGAGGCGATGCCGAAGGCGGCCGCCGTGGCCGCCGAAACCGACAAAACCCCGGCCAAGCCGGCACCGGCGGCGCAAACCACGGTGACCAAGGAGCCGGCGAAAACGCCAGCCGCCGATGCCGCGACGGCGACCGCCAAGGCAACACCCAAGACCAAACCGAAAGGCAAGGCGGCCAAGAAAGCAAAAGCCGAGCAAACGGCCAGCCGACAGTCGCCGGACAAGGCCGCCGCCGGGCCGAGTTATCGCCTGCAACTTGGCAGTTTCCGCGACGCGGATCGGGCCAACGATCTGCGCAAGAGACTATTGGAGCGCCATGCCAAGCTGCTCGAAGGCGTCGATTTGCGGGTCGAGGGGGTCAAGGTCGCCGGCCGCGGCGAGTTCTTCCGGGTACAGTCCAAACCCGTGGCCGGCCGGGCCCTGGCCGAGGACACCTGTTTGAAACTGGCGGTACGCGACGTGCCCTGCATGCTGGTCCGGGTGCCCTGAAGCACCGCCGCGGGGAGCGGGCGGCCGGGAGCAGAACCGAATTACTCTAGCGTATTCATCGTCTTGATGATGGCCGGACCGATCAGCACGACGAACAGCACCGGCAGGAAAAAGGCAATCATCGGCACGGTCAGTTGGGCCGGCAGGGCGCCGGCCTTTTGTTCCGCCTTCGACATCCGCTCGTCGCGCGACTCCTGGGACAGCACTTTCAGGCTGACGCTGATCGGGGTGCCGTACTTCTCGGCCTGGGCCAGCGCGGTGACCAGGGACTTCACCGACGGCAGACCGGTGCGGTCGGAAAAATTCATCAAGGCCTGCCGCCGGTCGGGCAGAAATGCCAACTCCGCCGTGGTCAGGCCAAGTTCCTCGGACAATTCGGGGCCCTGTTCCTGCAATTCCTCGGCCACCCGGCCAAATGATGCTTCCATCGACAGGCCCGCCTCGATGCAAATCACCATCAGATCCAAGGCATCGGGGAAGACTTTCTGTATCGATTTCTGCCGGTTGGCGATCTTGTTCTTGATCAGGATCTGCGGCAGGAAAAAGCCGATCACCGCGGCGGCGAAGGAGTAGACCAGCTTCATGCTGACGTCGAGTTCCACCTTGGCCAGCAGGAACAGATAGATCGCCGTGAACAAACCGAAAATGATCGGCGCCACGAAGCGGAAGAAGGAATAGGTGTAGAGGTGCGCCTGGTTGCGCATGCCGGCCCGCGCCAGCATGTTTCGGACCCCCTCGCTTTCCGCCGGATTG
This sequence comes from Alphaproteobacteria bacterium, assembly GCA_030746635.1. Taxonomy (GTDB): domain Bacteria; phylum Pseudomonadota; class Alphaproteobacteria; genus JASLMH01. The sequence continues at coordinate 6,869 of JASLMH010000168.1, forward strand.
ACCAGCTTCAGCTTTTCCACCAGGAAGGTAACGTAGGAGCGGCCGGTCTGCTGCCGCAGGGACGACGCCTGGGTGGCATATTTCTGCCGCTGCGCCTGCCCCAGTTCTTCCCGGCGGGCAGCCACGACCTTCAACCGCGACTGCAGATTGTCGCCGCCCAACATCGGCAGACCGAAAGCGACGATGGTCAGGAAGGCGCCGACGCTGCCTAGCGCGATGATGATGTTCTCCGTTGTCAGGAAATCGTCCATCAGACTTCGAAATTGATCATCTGTTTCATAATAAGGACGCCGATACTCATCCAGGCCAGGCCGCCGGCGATCATCATCTGACCCAGGCTGTCGGTGAACAGGGGGCCGATGTATTCGGGACTGACCAAGTACAGGAGGCCGGTCATGAGAAAGGGCAGCGAGCCGATGATGCCGGCCGAAGACTTTGCCTCCGACGACAACGCCTTGACCTTGTCGGCCATCTTCTTGCGGTCGCGCAGGATATTGGACAGGTTCTGCAGGGTGTCGGCCAGGTTGCCGCCGGTTTGCGCCTGGATCGACAGGACGATGGCGAAGAACTGCAATTCAGCGGTCTTGAGCTGCTCCTGCGCCCGCTCCAGCGATTGATCCAGGGACAATCCCAGTTTCTGCGATTCAACGATTTCCCGGAATATGCCGGCCACCGGCTCGGGCGACTCGCGGGCGATTACCGCCAGGCATTCGCCCACCGGCAGGCCGGATTTGATGCCGCGAACAATGACATCCACCGCGCCGGCGAATTCCTTGGTGAACTTCTTCACCCGCCGCTTCGACTTCCACGACACCACATAGCGCGGAAAACCCAGGCCGACGGTGATACCCACCGGCAGCATCCCGACCACCGGATAGCCCATCAGCAGATAGGCGATCATCGAGACGATCGTCAGACCGAGGCAAATCAGGAAATAGGTCTTCAGGCTGATGCTCATACCCGCCTGGCGCAGCGACTCGCGCAATCTCACGATGTAGGATTTCTTGGTCTTGGCTTCCTCGACCTCGCGCAACCGGGACTGGATGTCACGCTTGCGGCCGCCGCCGCGGCCGGCGCGGCCGCCGCCGCCGGTGGGTTTGATCTCGCCGGCGGCGACGGAAATGCGTTGCTTCAGGTTGGCCCGCGCCTGCAGTTGCGGCATGACCAGAATGAAGGTTAGGGCCGTTACCGACAGGAACACCGCGCCCGCGACAATGAAAACCAGGGTTCCAAGATCCATGTTCAACCACCGCCTTCGCCGGCACCAACGAACCCGCCGCCACGGCCGGGGCGTCGACTACATGCCCAGGGCCTCGACCAAATCCTGTTCGCGGCCGAAATACTTGGCCCGGTCCCAAAACGTCGGACGCAGCCCGGTCGGCTTATGTTCGCCGATCAGCTTGCCGTTCTCGTCCTCGCCCAGGATCTCGTAAGTATAGAGATCCTGCAAGGTGACAACCTCGCCCTCCATGCCGACGACCTCGGTCACGTGGGTGATTTTCCGGCTGCCATCGCGCAGCCGGGCGGCCTGCACGATAACATGCACGGCCGAAGATATCTGTTCCCGTACGGTCCTGGCCGGCAGGTTGAAGCCGCCCATGGCGATCATGTTCTCGACCCGGCTGACGGCCTCGCGCGGGTTGTTGGCGTGGATGGTCCCCATCGAGCCGTCATGGCCGGTGTTCATCGCCTGCAACAAATCGAACGCCTCCGGACCGCGCACCTCGCCGACGATGATCCGCTCTGGGCGCATCCGCAGGCAGTTCTTGACCAGATCGCGCATGGTGATCTCGCCCGCGCCCTCCAGGTTGGGCGGTCGCGTTTCCAGGCGCACCACGTGGGGCTGCTGCAGTTGCAACTCAGCCGAGTCCTCGCAGGTAATGGTCCGTTCGCCCGGCTCGATGTAGGCGGTCAGCGCGTTCAGCAAAGTGGTCTTACCGGAACCGGTACCGCCCGATACCAGGATATTGAGACGGCAGGCGCCGACCACCCCCAAGAGCTTGGCGCCGAGCGGCGTGATCGAACCGAAGTCGACCAGATTGCTGATGGTCAACTTGTCCTTCTTGAACTTGCGGATCGTCAAGGCGGCGCCGTCGATCGCCAGCGGCGGCGCGATCACGTTGACCCGGCTGCCGTCCAACAGGCGGGCATCGCAGATCGGGCTGGATTCGTCGACCCGCCGGCCGACGGCGGAGACGATGCGCTGGCAGATGTTCATCAGTTGCGCGTTGTCGCGGAACCTGATGTCGGTCAGTTCGATGCGGCCATCGACCTCGATGTAGGTCTTTTCGGCGCCGTTCACCATGATGTCGGCGATGTCGTCGCGCTCGATCAGCGGCTCCAGCGGCCCCAGGCCCAACACGTCGTTGCAGATGTCGGTAATCAGTTTCTGCTGTTCGGCGCCGCTCAACACCATGCTTTTCATGGCGATGATCTCGCCGACGATGTCGGTGATCTCCTCCCGCACCTGGGACGATTGCAGTTTGCTCAATTCCGTCAGGTCGACGGCCTCGACCAGCGAGGAGAAGACCGATTGCTTGGTCTCGTTGTAGCGATCCCCTTCGCCGCCAAACAGGTTCGAATGATCGGGCAGGGCGGCTTCCGGCTCGGGCGCCGGCTCCACCACCTTGGGCTTGGGTGCCGGTTTCGGCTCCGGTGCCGCCTCCTCGACCTCGGTCTTGACTTCCTCCAGCGCCGGCTTGGGCGCCGCCGCCGGCGCCGGTTTGGTTTCTGGTCCGCCCGTGCGCTTGCCGAACATCGCTATGTCGCCTTCGCTTTGGCCCGGCCGATGGGTCCGATGTGGAACTGGCTCAAGAAGCTCTTCCTCGACTTCTGTTGCGGTTGCCGGCCACTGAGGGTAAGCGCCAGCCCCCGCAACGCCTCGGCCGCCTTGTGCTTGCCGCTGACCTGACCGACCATCTGGCCGTTGTTGGCGGCGGCGCCGAACAGGTTGGGATCATGGATCAGCACCAGATCCGGCTCGACCTCGACCGCGTTCTCGAAGTCCTTGGGTGACAGTTCGGTCTTCTTGAACGCGCCGTGATGATTGAGCACCATGTGCACCGGCGAGGTTTCTCCCCTTTGCTGCCGAAGCCGATCGACCAAGTTCTTAGTATCCCGCAGGCCCGACAGATCGAGCACTCCGGTTATCACCGTTTCGTCCGCGTCCAGCAACACCTGCTGCACCCACGGCGCCCAACGGTGCGGTATGTCCAGAATAACAAAACTCGAACGCCGGCGCACCAAATCCAGCAACCGATCCAGCGAATCGGTCATGATCTTCTCTTCCGCGTTCAAGGTCGCCGGCGAGGCCAGCAGGCGGACATTCTCGTCGAACTCGACCAGGAACCGTTCCAGCAATTGATCGTCCAGGCGGCTGGGGTCGGCCAAGGCCAGATCAATGGTTTGCTGGGTTTCCAGGTTGAAGGACAGCGCGGCGGTGCCAAAGGTCACGTCCAGATCGATGACGGTAACCTCTTCACCATATTCCTGTCCCAGAAACCAGGCCACGTTGTGGGCGATGGTCGACGAGCCGGCGCCGCCGCGGCTGCCCATGAAGGCCATCGCCCGGCCCGCCGGCGGTGCGTCCGGATCCTCGAAGATCGTCGTCACCGCATCGAGAACCTGCCGTGGCGCCACCGGTTCGACCAGGTATTCGGCCACACCCCGATGGATCAATTCACGGTACAGCGTAATGTCGTTGGCCGTGCCCATCAGCACCACGTTGGTGCCGGCATCGCAGACTTCAGCCAACTGGTCCAGTTGCTCCAGGACGGCGTCGCCGCTGGCATGAGTTTCCAGAAGGATCAGCTGCGGTGTCGCGTTTTCCTGGTAATGGGCGACGGCGGCGTCCAAACCGCCGAGGTTCGCCTCGACCTTGGAGCGCGAAAGCTTGCGGTCGCCCAGGCCGTCGAGCACGGCCGTCTGCGTATCCTCCGACAACAGCCAGGCGTTGACGTTGATCCTAAGTATGGTGGTACTCCCTTGTCTCGTTCGCGAACATCATGCCGAGCCCGGCAAGCCGCAGCCTGCCGCCCATGCCAAAAGTCGTCAACCTCCCAAATCCCGGATCGAGCCGGCGGATTCGCCCTCGCCCTTTTCGGCTTCGGTCGTGGTGCCGGTACGGTAGTTCTGAATGACCCTATTCCGCCGGGCCGCGTCCGCCGGCTGCCGGGCCTGCGCCCGCTGCAGATCGGCTGGATTGGAGACCATGTTGGCAATATTGCTGCGGTAGGCGCAGCCGAACGCGGGATGTTGCAGATTCTGTGGATTGTCAGCCGTCGCCACGTTGACCTTCGTGCAATTGAAGGCCTTCAACGCAACTTTCTCGTAGCTGACGACCAGCGGTCCGGTCGCCGTCGCGGCCTCCGTCACACGTTTTAGGCGGATCTCGTGCCTTTCGGCGCCGCGGAACAGAAGGTGACGGCGGACCGCCTCGATCCGCCGGTCAATCAGGCCCTTGGCGGCACCGGCGCGGATTTCCAGGATGCCGCCGCCGGTCCGCATGAAGTCCAGCACAAGCGCATCCAATTGACGTTTCTCCACCATACTCAAGACGG
>JASLMH010000169.1 GCA_030746635.1 Alphaproteobacteria bacterium
CCTAAGATGTTGATGATGCCGCGGGCGATCTTGCCCAGTATCAGCTTGTTGTCGAGCCGCTGGCCGCTGATCGCCGTGGCCGCGGCGCCCAGGGCGACGAACACGCAGGCGAAACCGAGCACGAACAGCAGCGCCGAAACGATCACCCGGCGCGAGGCGCCGGTGTCGGCCGCCTGTTCGCCGGTCAATTGATCGAGCGAGGTACCGCCCAGAAAACAGAGGTAGGCCGGGACCAGCGGCAGCACGCAGGGCGAGAGGAAACTGAGGACGCCGGCGCCGACGGCGCCGGCAAAGCTGATATCGAACGCACTCATCGCTTCTTCCGTGACCCTCGGATGGACAAGATCCGAAACCGGCCGGCCCGGCGATTCCAGTCAATCCGGAATTGTCCAGGCTGGATCATGGTGTCGGGCGAGGCCGAATGCCAATATCACAGATGGCGGCAACCCCGCCATCACGATGTATTGACGATTGGCGCCGATTGGGCACGGGCAAGGGGAGGAAACCAAGGTGGCGTTCGAGGAGCAGATTGCCGAATTGCGCAGGCGGCGGGAACAGGCATTGGCCATGGGCTCGAGCAAGCGGCTGGCGGAATGGACCGAGGCCGGCATCCTGAATGCCCGCCAGCGCATAAAATATCTGGCCGATGACGGCAGCTTCGCCGAATACGGCCTGCTGGCGGTTTCCGAGCGGGAAGAAGACCGCCACCGCACCCCTGGCGACGGCGTGATCGACGGCCACGCCCGGGTCGACGGCCGCCCGGTGATCATCCATGCCGCCGACTTCAGCGCCATGGGCGCCTCCAGCGCCACCATCGCCAGCCGGAAACTGCAGCATTCGATCGCCAACGCCAACAAGAACGGCCTACCCCTGGTCGGCCTGGCCGAATGCTCCGGCGCCCGCATGCCCGACATCATGGGCGCCCAGGGCATCCATCGCGCCGCCGAGCGCGGCTCGTTGCGGCGCTACCGGCGGGTGCCCTGGGCCACGGCGGTGCTGGGGCAGTCGTTCGGCGGCGGCACCTGGCTGTCGGTGATGTCCGACTTCCTGGTCATGCGCAAGGGCGCGATCATGGCGGTCTCCAGCACCAACGTCACCACCGTGGCGATCGCCGAGGATGAAGACCCGGAAGCATTGGGCGGCTGGCGGATGCAAACCGAGGTGACCGGGCAGGTCGATCGGGCGGTCGACAGCGACGAGGAGGCACTGGACTGCATCAGGCAATTCCTCTCCTACCTGCCCTCGCACAGCGGCGAGGCACCGCCGCGTCTGCCGGTGCCGGCAGGTTCCGGGGCCGAGGCCGAAAAGCTGCTGGAGGTGGTGCCGGAAAGCCGGGCCAAGGTCTATGACGTGCGCCAGGTGATCCGCCTGATCGTCGATCGCGACAGTTTCTTCCCGATCAAGGATCGCTTTTCCAAGGTGGTGACCACCGGCCTGGCGCGGATCGACGGCCGCTCGGTCGGCCTGATCGCCACCAACCCGATGTTCAAGGGCGGCGCCATGGACGCCGATGCCTGCGACAAGGTGATCAGCTTTCTCGTGCTCTGCGATTCCTTCAACATCCCGGCGATCCACCTGGTCGACACCCCCGGCTTCCTGGTCGGCGTGGTCGGCGAACGACAGAAGCTGCCCGGCAAGATCATGAACTACATTCAGGCCATGGCGATGACCACGGTGCCGCTGCTGACCGTGATCATGCGCAAGTCCTATGGTCAGGCGCACCTCAACATCGGCGCGGTGCATGCAGACGAGATGTGCGCCTGGTACACCGGCGATATCAGCTTCGTCGACCCGAAGGTCAGCGTGAACGTGGTGCATCGCCTGCAGCGTCAGGACGACCCCGAGCGCTACGACGAACTGGAACGGCGCTACCAACTGGGCACCTCGCCCTACGATTTGGCCGAGCCGTTCATGGTGCAGGACGTGATCGATCCGCGCGAGACCCGGCAATGGCTGACGCGCAGGCTGGACCTGCACGACCGCCGACTGAACAACGGCGTCGGCGAGCATTTGATGGCGACCTGGCCGACCACTTTCTGAGTGGCTTCCGCATGCCAGTCCGATATACGAAACTTGGCGTATAACTAACATAGTAATAATAGGAGAAACAATTAGCTTGATAGACGAAGAAATAATCGCCTGAATTGTAAGATTTTGTTGAAAATCACGGATCATTGTTAAGCGCTATTTACAATAAATAAAGAAATACCATGCAATTGTGCGTCCACGGTTCGGACGTCGATCCCTGGGGTATGGGGATGGATCGACCTCCAGCGATGTTTGGGACATTGCGATACAGGGGAAATTCAATGAACGTCGCCGCACTGCGCCCGAGGGCGCTGGCCAGGAAGACTGGCACCCAAGGACATGCGTTCCGCGAGATGTTGGATGGCCTGCCGGTGGCGGTCATGGCCTGCGATCCGGAGGATCTCCGGATCACCTACATGAACCAGAAGTCTTTGGAAACCTTGCGCGAGATCGAGCATTTGCTGCCGGTCGCCGCGGACGAGGTGGTCGGTCAGTGCATCGACATCTTCCACAAGCACCCCGACCATCAGCGCAAGCTGCTGGCGGACCCTTCCCGGCTGCCGCACAAGGCCCGCATTCAACTTGGCGAGGAATGGTTGGATCTGCACGTATCGGCGGTGTACGACGCTCGCGGCAACTATGTCGCCGCCGCCGCCGCCTGGTCGGTGATCACCGAACAGGTGCGCCACGAGGCCGAGACCAACAAGCTGATGCAGATGCTGGATCAGTTGCCGATCAACGTCATGCTGGCCGACAAGGACAGCTTCGAAATCACCTATATCAATAAGACCAGCATCGAGACGCTGAAAACCGTGCAACATCTGTTGCCGGTGCCGGCCGATCAGTTGCAGGGCCAATGCATCGACGTGTTCCATAAACACCCCGAACACCAGCGCCGCCTGTTGGCCGACCCGTCGAACCTGCCGCATCGGGCGATGATCAACTGGGGCGATGAAAAGATGGATCTGCAGGCTTCGGCCCTGTACGACGCCGATGGCGGCTATATCGGTCCGATGGTGAACTGGAACCTGGTGACCCAGAACATGCAACTGGCCGAGCGGGTCACCGCCGTCTCCGAAACCGTCTCGGCGGCGTCGGAGGAGATGTCGGCCAGCTCCCGGACCATGCAGGAATCGGCCAGTATGGCCAATTCCCGGGCCGGCACCGTGGCCTCGGCGGCCGAGGAATTGAGTTCATCGGTCGACGAGATCTCCCGCCAGGTTTCGCATTCCGCCGGCATCGCCGACGGTGCCGTGCAGGAAGCCCAACGCACCTCCCAGATGATCGACGGCCTGGCCGAGGCGGCGCAGAAGATCGGCGAGGTGGTCGACATCATCCAGGACATCGCCTCGCAGACCAATCTGCTGGCGCTGAATGCCACCATCGAGGCGGCCCGGGCCGGCGAGGCCGGCAAGGGCTTCGCCGTCGTCGCTTCCGAGGTCAAATCACTGGCGAATCAGACCGCCAATGCGACCGAGGAGATCTCGCAACAGATTTCCGAGATCCAGTCGGCGACCAAGTCGGCGGTCGATGCCAACGACGCGATCACCAAGACCATCAACGAGATCCACGAAGTCGCCACGGCCATCGCCTCGGCGGTGGAGGAACAGGGTGCGGCGACCCAGGAAGTATCCTCCAACATCGTGCAGGTCTCGGAAGCGTCCAGCGAAACCGGCCAGGCGGCAGCCGAGGTGCTGGAAGCGGCCGGATCCCTGGCCGAACAATCGGCGGACCTGAAGTCCCATTTGACGGAATTCCTGAAATCAATGGGGGCCGGCTAGACGGCATCACGAGGGAACAACCGATGCCGAAAGGGGGCGCCGCGGGGCGCCCTCTTTTTTCGGTGGTCGTCGTGGCGGGAAACAAAGCCTTGCGCGCGGAGGCTCCAATCGGCTAGAGCATTTTCACCCTTTGGGAGAAATCCGCCGCTGGCATTGGCAGACCGTAAAGAGATTTCGATCATGTCCCGCCCCGCCACCTTACCGTTGCTGGCCGTCCTCCTGTTGCCAATGTTGTTCCTGAGGCCGGGCGCCGCGGCGGCCGAGGGTCTGAGCCTGGAATTGAACAAGCTGCAGGAGGACGGGCGCGGCTGCCTGGCGACCTTCCTGATCGGCAACCATTTCGCCCAGGCCCTGGACCGCTTCAGCTTGGACCTGTTCGTCTTCAATGAGCAGGGCGTGATCGCCGACCGGCTGCTGATCGACCTGGCGCCGCTGCGGGCGGGCAAGACCACCGTCGCCACCTTCGCCATCAACGGCGGCGCCTGCAACGGCGTCTCCCGGTTGCTGCTGCACGACGTGCCGGCCTGTCGGGCCGACGGTGGCGGCAAGCCGGATTGCCTGGGTGGCCTGAAACTCGGTTCGCGGACCAAAATCGAACTGATCAAGTAATACCAAGCGCCAGTGGTGTACTATCACCGCATGGCAACGCAAACCGGTGACGGCCTGCGGGCCCTTGTCGATCGGCTGGATCGCCTGATTTGGCACGATGATCTGTCGGGCCTGCCGTGGTGGCGGGCCTGGCCGGCGCTGGCCTTGCGCATGGCGGCGGCGATCGGCCGCGACCTGGCCAAGGGGCAGTTGACCCTGTGGGCGATGAGCCTGGTCTACACCACCCTGTTGTCCCTGGTGCCGCTGCTGGCGATCAGTTTCTCCATCCTCAAGGGCTTCGGTGTCCACAACCAGATCGAGCCGATGCTGCTCGGCCTGTTGGAGCCGCTGGGCGAGAAAGGCGTCGAGATCACCGAGCGGATCATCGAATTCGTCGACAACGTCAAGGTCGGGGTGCTGGGCTCGCTGGGATTCGCCTTGTTGTTCTATACCGTCATTTCGCTGATGCAGAAGATCGAACGGGCCTTCAACAACGTCTGGCACGTCGTTCGCGAGCGCACCTTCGGGCAGCGCTTCCGCGACTATCTCAGCGTATTGGTAATCGGTCCGGCGCTGATCTTCGCCGCCGTCGGCATCGGCGCTTCGGTGATGAGCCTGTCGATCGTCGGCACCCTGGCCAGTATCGAACCGTTGGGCAGCCTGATCCGCCTGGCCGGCAAGCTGATCCCGTTCCTGATGATCGCCGGCGCCTTTGCCTTCATGTACGCCTTCATGCCCAATACCAAGGTGCGGCCGCGGGCGGCCCTGACCGGCGGCCTGGTCGCCGGTCTGATGTGGAACCTGTTGGGCTGGGTGTTCGCCTCGTTCGTGGTCGGTTCGGCCAAATACACGGCGATCTATTCCACCTTCGCGACCTTGGTATTCTTCATGATCTGGCTGTACGTCGGCTGGCTGATCCTGCTGATCGGCGCCAACATCGCCTTCTACATACAGCATCCGGCCTATTTGCGGGGCATCGGCGGCGTCAACCGCCTCAGCCATCGGGCGCGGGAGAAGCTGGCCTTGGTCGTGGCCACCCTGATCGCGCGCAATCACTACGGCCAGCGGCCGGCCTGGACCACCGAGGATCTCTCGCAACATCTGCGCGCCCGCAACGATCCGGTGGCCGATGTACTGGCCGCCCTGGAGCGGGCCGGCCTGATCAAGGCCACGGCCGACGAGCCACCGACCTTCCTGCCGGCCCGGCCGTTCGAGGAGGTCGAGGTGCCGGAAGTGCTGGCGGCGGTACGCCATGGCAGCGTCGGCGGTGATCTCTCGCACGAGCATATCCCGGCGCCGGCCGATATCGATGGCCTGGTCTCGGCCTACGAGGAATCGATCGGCGCCGCCCTGGCTGGCCGGACCTTGAAACAGTTGGCGCAGGCAGCTTTGGCCGAGGACGCGGACGGCAAAACGGTCCTTGCTCGCCTCGGTTAGCGCCGGCTTGCGCGCCGCCGGTGCGGCCCCTAGGTTGGATCGCTGCCGCTTGGCCGACCAGGAGAGTTCCCCATGTCCGACAACGTCGCCGCATCCGCCGGCCGCTATCGCCTGTTCGGCGGTCTTGGCTCGCCCTATTCCAACAAGCTGCGGGCGATCATGCGCTACCGGCGCATCCCCCACGATTGGATCCTGCGCACCGCCCGCAACCGGGCCGAAACCGAGCATCTGCGGCCGAACCTGGTGCCGATCCTGCAATACCCCGACGACGGCAGCTATCACATCGACTCCACGCCCCTGGCCTACGAGTTGGAGGCCAGGCATCCCGGCCAGCGGTCGATCATTCCGGACGATCCGGGCCATGCCTTCCTCTGCCATCTGCTCGAGGACATGGCCGACGAATGGCTGACCAAGGCGATGTTCCACTATCGTTGGGCCTATGCCCCCGACATCGAGTATGCCAGCCTGTGGATCGCCGACGACGCCTTCCCCGACTGCCGGGGCGCCGAACGCCAGGCCATGGCCCGGCAGTTCGCCGAACGGCAGATCAGCCGCATGCCATTGGTCGGCTGCACGCCGGAAAACGCCCCGATCATCGAGGCGAGCTTCCATCGCATCCTGGCCCTGCTGGAAAGTCGGGTCGGCGTTTACGATTATCTGTTCGGCAGCCGGCCGTCGCTGGCCGACTTCGGCATTTTCGGCCAGTTGAAACCACTGGCCACCGATCCGACGCCGATGGCGATCATGCGCCGCGAGGCGATGCGGACCGAAAGCTGGGTCAGGCAGCTGGACGACGCCTCGGGCATCGAGGGGGAATGGCTGGCGGCGGACGAGGACCTGCCCGACGCCACCATGGGGCTGTTGCGGGTCACCGCCGATTGCTACCTGCCGTTCCTGCTGGCCAACGCCGCCGCCGCCGGGCGCGGCGAGCAGACCTTCACCACCGAACTGCTGGGCCAGCCGTACGGCCAGGCCACCTTCGGCTACCAGGTCAAATGCCTGGCCGAACTGCGCCGCCGCCTGGCGGCCCTGTCGGGCGAGCCGCTGGCGCGCACCCGAGGCGTGCTGGAACAGGCCGGCTGCTGGCAGGCACTGACGGAGGAAAGCAAATGACCGGGCAATACAGGATCTTCGGCTCCGAACTGTCACCCTACTCGGTAAAGGTGCGCTCGTATTTCCGTTACAAGGGCATCCCGCACGAATGGATCATCCGCAATCAGCAGAACCTGGAGGAGTTCTCCAAATACGCCAAGCTGCCCCTGATCCCGCTGGTGGTGACGCCCGACGACCGGGGCCTGCAGGATTCGACACCGATCATCGAGGCCATGGAGGCACAGACCCCCGAGCCCTCGATCCATCCCGACGATGCCGTTGCCGCCTTCGTCTCGGCCCTGCTGGAGGAGTATGGCGACGAATGGCTGAACAAGCCGATGTTCCATTACCGCTGGTTCTACGAAGCCGATCAGATCTCCACCGCCGAACGGATCGCCGCCTCGGCCTTCGGGGCCAGCGGCGAGGGACTGGCCAAGGCGGCGGCCCAGGTCCGCGAACGGATGGCCGGCCGGCTGCATTTCGTCGGCTCCTCGGAGCAGACCAGGCCGATCATCGAAGGCTCGCTGCATCGGTTGCTGGGCTTGCTGGAGGCGCACCTGGACGGCCGCGACTACCTGTTCGGCCGCCGCCCGTCTTTCGGTGATTTCGGCCTGTTCGCGCAGCTCTACGAATGCTCCACCGATCCGACCCCGGGCGCCATCATGCGGGCCGAGGCGCCGCGCACCCTGGCCTGGTGCGAACGCATGCTGAAGCCCGCCAACGACGGCCCGTTCGAGGACTGGGCCGCCGTGCGCGATACCCTGCTGCCGATCCTCGGCCAGGAGGTCGCAGGGCTGTTCCTGCCCTGGAGCACCGCCAACGCCCAGGCGCTGATGGCCGGCGAGGAGACCTTCGCCGCCGTGCTGGACGGCCAGGACTTCAGCCAGGACGTGCAGAAGTACCATGCCCGCTCGTTGCAGGCCCTGCGCCAGCGTTATGCCGGCCTGGCGACGGCTGATCGGGCGGCGGTGGACGGCGCCTTGGCCGACACTGGCTGCCTCGGCCATCTCGGCTGAGTGGGTGATTCGACTCACCGAAAAAATACTCTAGGATCGGCGCGCCATTAGCCAAGGAGGACAGTGTGGCGGACATTCGAGTGCAGTCAGAAATCACCGGTAAGGTCTGGGCCATCGAGGCCAACGTGGGCGACAGCCTGGACGAGGAAGACACCATCATCGTTCTGGAGTCGATGAAGATGGAAATCCCCGTGGTCGCCCCCGCCGGCGGCACCCTGAAGGAAATCCTGGTGCAGGAGGGCGACGCCGTGACCGAGGGCCAGGACGTCGCGGTGATGGACGGCTGACGCACCGCCCATGTCGATCCCGGAGGCCGATCGACCATGAGTGAGCAGCAGACCGAGGCGCCTTCGGCGCCGATCTTCAATCCGGCCTCGCCGGAATTCCTGCGCGATCCTTATCCGGCGTTCCATATGCTGCGCCAGGCGGCGCCGATCTACCGCACGCCGCTGGGTTTCTGGGTCGCCACCCGCTACGAGGACGTCGCCGCGATCCTGCGCGACAAACGCTTCGGCAAGGGTTTCGTCGAGCGCACCGAAAAAGCCCATGGCGCGGACATCTGGCGGCAGCCGATCTACGCCTCCATGCGCCATTGGATGTTGGTGATGGACCCGCCGGACCACACCCGCCTGCGCAGCCTGGTGGCCAAGGCCTTCGCGCCGCGCCATCTGCTGGCCCTGCGGCCGCGCATTCAGCAACTGGTCGACGAGAACCTCGATCGGGTGGCCGATCAGGGCCGGATGGATTTCATTCGCGACTTCGCCCATCCGCTGCCGGTGCACGTGATCTGCGACATGCTGGGCATCCCGGCCGAGGATCGGGGCCGGTTCTTCAAGGGCTCGCAGATATCCGGCCGGCTGATCGACCCGACGCCGATGACGCCGGAGGAATTGCAGCAGACCAACGAGGGCTATCTGGAGCAGGTCGCCTATTTCCAATCCCTGTTCGAGAAGCGCCGCCGCGAGCCGGGCGACGACATCACCACCGAACTGCTCGAGGCCGAGGAAGCGGGCGAGAAGCTGAGCGAGGACGAACTGATCGCCAACATCATCCTGCTGTTCGGCGCCGGCCACGAGACCACGGTCAATCTGCTGGGCAACGGCCTGCTGGCGCTGCTCTCCCATCCCGAACAATGGCGGCGATTGAAGGCGGAGCCGGAGTTGGTGCGCCGGGCGGTGGAGGAAATGCTGCGCTACGATTCCTCGGTCCAGCTGACCGGCCGAACCGCCCTGGAGGATATCGAGATCGGCGGCGTCACCCTGGCCGCGGGGGATACCGTGATGAGCCTGCTCGGCGCCGCCAACCGCGATCCCGAGCGCTTCAGTCAGCCCGACGACTTCCGGGTCGACCGCGAGGACGTGCGGCCGATGTCCTTTGGCGGCGGCATCCATCATTGCCTGGGCGCGCCGCTGGCCCGCATCGAGGCGGAGATCGCCTTCGCCACCCTGCTGCGCCGGCTGCCCGACCTGCGCCTGGAGGCGCCCGACGATCCGTCCTGGCGCCTGACTTTCACCCTGCGCGGCCTGACCACCCTGCCGCTCGCCTGGTAGCGGCCAGCGGGTTGTGACCATGCGTGAGTTGATCGAGGAGTTGCGCCGCCGCCAGGCGGATAGCCTGAAACTGGGTGGCGCCGGAAGGGTGGAGCGCCAGCGCCACCAGGGCAAACTGACCGCCCGCGAGCGGGTCGATCTGCTACTCGACGACGGCAGTTTCGAGGAACTGGGCCAGTTGGCCAGCCACGTCCACACGCCGGTGCCGACGATCCCCGACAAGACCACCCCGGCCGACGGCGTGGTCACCGGCTTCGGCCGGATCGAGGGCCGTCCGGCCGCCGCGATCGCCGAGGATTTCACCGTGCTGGGCGGCTCCCTGGGCATCAACAACTTCACCAAGAAGGTCCGGATGATGGAGCTGTCGGGGCGCGACAAGGTACCCATCGTCTGGCTGTTCGATGGCGCCGGTGCCCGGACGGACGAATATATCGGCGAGGGCCTGGCGCCGATGCACCATTTCATGGACGTCGCCAAGCTGTCGGGCGTGACACCGCAGATCGCCGGCGTGATGGGCCCCAGCGCCGGCGATTCCTCGCTGCTGGCGGCGATGATGGAGTTCATCGTCATGGTCGAGGGCACCTCGATGCTGGCCGCCGGCGGCCCGCCCCTGGTCAAGGTCGGCACCGGCGAGGAGGTCAGCAAGGAGGAGCTGGGCGGCGCCGATCTGCATTGCCGGGTATCCGGCGTCGGCGACAACACCGCCCCCGACGACGCCGCCGCCATCGCCATGCTGCGCCGCTATCTGTCCTATCTGCCCACCAACGCCTACCAGTACCCGCCCTACCGGGAACCGGACGATGACCCGGACCGGCGGGACGAGGAATTGGGGGACATCCTGCCGGACAACCTGCGCCGGCCGTACGACATGAAGAAGATCCTGGAGCGGGTGGTCGACCGCGACAGCTTCTTCGAGATCAAGCCTGATTTCGCCAAAATGATGATCGTCGGCCTGGCCCGCCTGAACGGCCACGCCATCGGGGTGATCGCCAACCAGCCGAAAGTGATGGCCGGCGCCATCACCGCCGCCGCCGGCGCCAAGCACCGCCATTTCATGGACCTGTGCAACGCCTATCACCTGCCGATCCTGTTCCTGATGGACACGCCCGGCGTGATGACCGGGCCGCAATCGGAGGCCGAGGGCGCGCTGCGCGCCGGCATGACCATCGCCCACAGCTTCGCCTTCGCCCGCGTGCCGCTTTTGTCCCTGACCATTCACAAGGGTTTCGGCTATGGCGCCGCCGCCATGGGCGGCCTGGGCGCCGGCCAATCCATGACGCTGGCCTGGCCCAGCGCCGATTTCAATGCCATCCCACTCGATAGCGGTATCCAGGCCGCCTACCGCGCGGTGCTGGAGGCCGCCGAAGATCGCGATGCGGAACAGGCCCGCCTCGAGGCGGAACTGGGTGAGTTGTGCGGCGCCTTCCCGGTGGCGGAGCAGATGAAGATTGACGATATCATCGAGCCGGCGGAAACCCGGCCGCGCCTGATCCAGGCCCTGGAGCGCGCCCTGACCCATCGATCGCAAGCGCCCGAGCCCGCCATGCGCTGGGGCTTCCTGCCCTAGGACCCGCCGCCGCCGCGCCTTGACGCCGTCCCGGATCGGGGCAGAATGGCGGCGCAAGAATGATTGGATAGTCCGTTGTCATTTAGCCTTTCCGACGACCAACGCCTGGTACAGGACACAATCCGCCGGATCGCCACCGAGAAAGTCGCTCCGCGCGCCGCCGCCATCGACGCCGATGGCGTCTATCCCCAGGACATGTTCGATCTGCTGCGCGAGTTGGGGCTGTTCACCCTGCCGTTTCCCAGCGAATTCGGCGGCTCGGGCAGCATGCTCTCGGCCTGCGTGGCGGTCGAGGAACTATGCCGGGTCT
>JASLMH010000016.1 GCA_030746635.1 Alphaproteobacteria bacterium
CGCTCAAGACCCTGGCCTTCTCGCTCCTGCTGGCCCCGTCGCTGGTGTTCGCGCCCGCCGCGCTCGCCGACGACGAGTACGAAAACGACCTGGCCGACAGCGAGACCTACACGGACTGGTTTCTGGGCATCAATCCGCGCGGCCTGGTACCGGTGCTGGCCTGGAACGGCGCCGTCCATATCGAAAGCAACGACATCCTCGCCCTGCTGGACGAGAAATTCCCCGAACCCTGCCTGATCCCCGCGGACAGAGCGAGGGAGGTGACGACGCTGTTGCGGCAGGAGGACGAATTGCACCTGGATCTCAGGACCCTCAGCTTCCGCTTCGTGATCGGCCGCACCCACTCCAACAAGACCCCGGAGATGCTGGCGCGCTACCGCAATTGGCAGGCCACGGTCGAGGGCGCTCCGGATCATGAGAAGCGTGCCCAGGAGATCGATTTCTACGAGCGCCTGGCGAGCCGGGGCATTCCAGACCAGGCCGTGCGCGCCTCGGCGGCCAAATTCCGCGCCGCCTTCGAGGATTTGGAACGGCGCCTGTCAACGGCGCCCTATTTCCTGGGCGAGAGCATCAGCGTCATGGATATCGCTTGGTTCGTTTACGCCAGCCGGCTGCATCTCGGCGGCTATCCCTTCGCCCGCCTGCATCCGCGGGTTCATGCCTGGCGCGAACGCCTGGCGACCGACGAGAGATTCGCCCGGGAAGTCGAGCCGCTGCCGGCGCTGCGGGAGACCATCGCCCGGAACCATGCCGAGTGGGCGCGGACCGGCGTCACCTTGTCCGACGTCACCGGGTACTAACCCGCGCGCCTCACCCTTTCATGCCGGCGTCAATTCAACCCAGATTGGTCGGCTGAACCTCGACGAAGTTCGTGTTGTAGGTGGTGGCACCGCTGGGCGCGGAGAAATCGGCGGTGACGGCGTTGGCGCTGCCCTTCGCATCGGTGCCGTCGGCGTCGGGGGTGAACCAGGCGCCTTCCTTGATGGAGACAACGCCGGGTGCGATGTCGTCGGTCACCTTGGCGACCAGGCGCGTCGCGCCCTGGGCGTTGTAGATGCGGACGACCTGGCCGTCGTGGATGCCGCGGGCCTCGGCGTCCGCGGTGTTGAGCCAGAGATCGTCGGCGTCGACCCGGGCCAGTTTTGGCTGATTGCCGTGAATTGAATGGGTGCGCGCCCGCGATTTCGGGCTGCACAGGCGCAACGGATATTCGGCATCCCCGGCGGCATGGGGCACCCAGGTGGGGATCGGCGGGATACTGCCCAGGCCATAGGGATCGGGGTTGTCGGCGATCGCGGTGGAATACACCTCGATCCTGCCCGACGGCGTCGGGAAGGGATGCTTGTCGGGATCGCGAATGTGTTTGGCGAAGGCGACGGCATCCTCGGGTGGGGGAAACCGCGCCACCCCTTGCTCGGTGAAGGCCTCGAAATCATCGACGCTGTCCTTGGTGAACTCGCGCAGCCAATCCATCTCGGATCGGTCGTTGTAGCCGTCGATGCCGACCCGGCGGGCGAGATCCGCGAAGATCTCGATATCGTCGCGGCATTCGTCCAGCGGCTCGATCGCCTGTTTCATGAAGATCGCGTAGTGCAGGGCGCCGGCCCAGGGCAGGTGGATGTCGTTGCGCTCCCAGAACGTCGTGGCCGGCAGCACGATATCGGCGTGGCGGGTGGTCGGCGTCAGGAAATGATCCTGGCCGACGATGAACTCCACGCCGTCCAGGGAATCGGCGATCTTCGCCGCGTTCGGACATTGATTGAACAGATTGCCCGCCGCTGAATAGATCAGCTTGATGTCGGCCGGATAGCCGCCCGCCTTGCCCCGCGCCAGCAGATCGGCGAGCAGCGGGGCGGAGACCTTGGCATCGATCGGGTTCGTCCCCGTGGGCAAACGGCTGGTGCCGCCATAGGCGGTGGCACCGTTGCTGACGCCCGAATTGCCGCCGACGACGCCGACATTCCCGGTGATCGCCGCCAGGGCATAGGCCGCCCGGTGGAACTGCTCCCCGTACGCCGTGCGCCCCGGCGCATAGCCGCCATGCAGCGCCGCCGGCTTCGCGGTGGCGAATTCGACGGCCAGGCGGTGCAGGTCCGCGGCCGGAATGCCGGTGATCCCGGCCGCCCATTCCGGCGATTTCACGATACCGTCCGTCTCGCCCAGCAGATAGGCACGGTAGGACGATCCCGCCGCCGCGCCGGCCGGCAATGTCGCCTCGTCGAAGCCCAGCACATGGCGGTCGCAATAGGCCTGATCGTGCAGGCCCTCGCCGACGATCACCTGGGCCATGGCGATCAGCGCCGCGGCGTCGGTCGACGGCCGGATGAACAGGTGCTCATCGGCAAGCTGACGACTGGTGCGGTGGCGCCGTGGGTCGACGCAGACGATGCGCACGCCCCGCCGCTTCGCCTCCTTCAGATAATCCATGGTGCCGGTGCCGAAGGTGCCGTCACCCGGCGACCAGCCCCACATCACGATCAGCTTCGAATTGACGTAGTCGGTGGGTTCGCGGCCCGCCGCCTTGTAGCTGGTCTCGCCGCCGAAGGTCGTGCGCAGGGCGAAGACCTCGGCCTCGCACGACATGTTCGACCACAAATCGGTGCAGCCGCCGAACATATGCAGGAACCGCTTCGCCGTCGCGCGGCTGTGCAGGATCGAGGTGCTGCCCGAGCGCGAGCCGTCCAGGATCGCCGCGTTGCCGTATGCCGCGCGCACCCGCAGCAACTGACGCGCCACCTCGTCCAGCGCCTCGTCCCAGGAGATGCGCTCGTACTGGCCCGAGCCGCGCGGCCCGGTCCGGCGCATGGGGTATCGCAACCGGTCGGGGTGGTAGAGGCGCTCGATCTGGCCGACGCCCCGGGCGCAGGCCGGCAAGGGCGGATGTTCGGCATTCCAGGGTCTGCTATCGGTGGAGATCTTGGTGATACGGCCGTCCACCACATGGGCATTGACCACGCAGCGCCCGCCGCAATTGTGGCCGCAGGTGCTGGTAACGACGGTTTCGCCCGGCCCGGCCGTGGGCCGCGGCGCTTCGTAAAGCGTTTCCAAAGACATACTGCCCCTAATCCCCCAATGAAACCGATCGTGATACGGGACGCCACTGAACGCGGCTGCGATCATAGCCACGCGGTCGGCGATTGGCCAAGGCGGCCGGCGTGGCTATCATTGGAACCGAATGTGTCCTGGGAGTGAGATCATGACCACCGCCAATTGTTTCGACGACGCGACCGAGTATGACTATGCCGCCATCATCGACGGCCTGAACCGTTATCTGCGCCTGAAGGCGACGCCGATCGGCATGAAACGTTTCAAGACCGTGGCGGAGATGGAGGCGGTGCCCCGGATCCGGAAACCTGATCCCAACGAGAAATTGGCGATGGACCAGGTTGTCGGCCAGACCCGTTGGATCGGCTACACCCTGGGCATCACCATGGACAATCTGATGGGCGCACAGTGCGGCGCCGTGGTCGGTCTGCATCCGCCCGACGAGGACTGGCTGTCGGGCGAGCGGATGAACGGCGTCTGGTACGGCACCCTGGAAGACAGCGCCGCCCACCAGGCGGCCATGACCTGTGCCTCCCACGGCGATTACGAGGCGCTGGCGACCTCGCCCTTGACCTCCGGCCGGTTGGACAACCCGGACATCTGCCTGATCTACATGACGCCCGGTCAGATGATCACCTTCATCAACGGCCTGCAGTACGTGAACTACAGGAAGTATGAGTTCACCTGTGTCGGCGAGAGCGCCTGCGCCGATTCCTGGGGCAAGGCGTTGAGCACCGGCGAGCCCTGCGTCTCCATTCCCTGCTACGCCGAGCGCAAGTTCGGCGGCGTCCAGGACGACGAGATGCTGATCGCCCTGCCGCCAAGCTTCCTACCCAGCGTCGTCGACGGCCTCGAGCAACTCAGCCGCGTCGGCCTGCGCTATCCGATCCCCAACCACGGCCTGCAGAAGTCACCGCTCGACAGTATTTCGAAGAGCTACGGCTAACCCGGCTTCTGCGCCGTGATCAGGCCGAGCTGATGCGGCGTGAACCAGCGTGATGTGGCGTTGACGTAGCCGGCCTGGCCGAGGAAATCGCACCATTCGGCGCCGGTGTTGACGCGCCCGAGGTAACGACCCCGGCGGACCCCGGCCAGGTTGACGAAGGCCGGGTCCAGGGGGCCGGTCTTGTCGTCCTCCAGCATGTAGTCGAGGATCAGGATCTCGCCGCCCGGCTTGAGCGCCTCCTGGGTCCGGCGCAGCACGGCGATGATCTCGTCGGGCATATAGCCCTGCAGCGGCGTGATGTAGGAGGCGAGGTCGTGGCCCTCGGGGAACGGCGTCTCCAGGAAATTGCCGGCCGTGGTGTCGATGCGGGCCTCGAGCCCGTGCTTGGTGATGAATTCCTGGGCGATGACGATCACGTTGGGCTGATCGAACACCGTCACCCGCAGCTCCGGATGGCGCTCGCAGGCGGCGATCGCATAGCAGCCCGAGCCGCCGGCGATGTCGAGCCAGCGGCCGAAGCGTGAGAAGTCGTACTCCTTGGCGAGCTTGTGGCCGAGGCCGATCGAGGCCTCGTAGCCGGCGACGGTGAAGCGCCGCGCCTCCTCGGGGTCCTGCAGGTAATTCAGGTAGCTGCGTTCGTCGCGGTCCTGGCCGTCGGCGACCGCCGTCAGGTCTTCGGCGATGGTGTCGTAGTCGGGGTAGTCGCGCCGGGCGATATAGATCAGGTAGTCGCCGAAATAGGTCCGGCTGTCCTTCACCAGATAGCGCTCGACGTCGCTCATGTTGCGGTAGCGGCCGTCGACCTCGCGCACCAGGTCCAGCGCCTTGCAGACGGTGAGCAACCGGTCGGCCTTCTCGGGTTCGATCCCCATGGCCGCGCCGAGCTCCTCGGTCGTCCCGGCCCCGCCGGCGATGTGGCTGAACAGCTCCAGTTCGATGGCGCCGAGCAGCGCGCAGGTCTTCTTGAAGGCCAGCGCGATGTCGGTCATGCGCTCGGTCTTCATGCCGATGGTGAAATCTTCGGTTGCCATGTTCCCTCCTAAACCGTTGTTGTTGTTGGCCATATTGGGATGCCGTTCCCCAGGATCATCTACGCAACGTGGGAACCGCTCGTCCGATGCGGAGCAGCCCTCAGTACGATGAGATCAACGACTTGTTCAGTTCAGAGCAGCCTCTATCAGGCGCGGCGCCACCTCCGTTGCGAAACGCTCCAGCGAAGCATTGACCGCCTCCGGACGAAGGCCCGGCGGCACCGCCCAGGTCACCAGGTCGGTCAGCCGGTATTGCCGGATGAATGCGCTCAGCTCGGCGACACAATGGTCGACGTCGCCAACCACCCAGTTCTGACTGATGCGTTCGCGGTCTTGGTCCGGCGGGGCGCCGCGGCCGGCGGCCTTGAAGGCCTGGGCGTAATATTCCATGCGGAAGCGTTCGGCGGCTCGGATCGCCGGCCAGTCGCGCTCTTTGTGGTCGGTCACGAAGCAAGGTTTGATGATGCCGACACGATAATCGTCCGGGTCACGGCCGCTGGCTTTGAGCTCGTCGAGCCAGACTTGAATGGTTGTCTCGTAGGGCCCTTGGGGCAGCAGATTGGCGTTGAAGCGAGCCGCCCGCAGGGCGCCGTTTTTGGATGACGCCGCGACCCAGAGTGGCGGGCCGCCGGGTTGTAGATAGTCCGGCTTGATGATCACGTCCCGGGCCTGATAGCGCTTGCCGGTGAAGCTGAAGCGCTCGCCGCGAAAACAACGGCTGAGGATTTCCAGGCCTTCGTCGGTTCGCGAGACCCGTTGGGCGACCGGCAGGCCGTAGCCGGCAAAATCCCGCGGCACATAGCCTAGGCCGACACCGATCTCGACCCGGCCGCCGCTGAGGTTATCCAGCACGGCCAGGTCCTCGGCCAGCCGGACGGGCTGATAGAGCGGCAGGATGGATATGTCGGAGGAGAAGACGACGTTTCGAGTCCGCGCCGCCATCGCGCTGGCCACCGGAATCCAGGACGGCAGATAACCGTCATCGACGAAATGATGTTCGGTGAACCAGACCAGATCCAGACCGAGGCCATCCAGCCAGACGGCCTGGTCGAGGATCTCGGCATAGAAACCTTGATTGTCGATGCCGGAACTGGGCGGATTGCGAAAATCATAGACCACCCCGATACGCAGATTTGGTCTCAAAACCTCAACTCCCCGTCAATTCAGCCACGGTTGCGACCATGGATTATGAGTGGAGCGCCGCGGCTTGGATACCTGAAACAAACATTTCCGCGGCGGTTCTTGGCCATGGCGATGTTGCGGCCGAGGCGGCGAGCCGCCTCGGGGTTGCGGCCACCCCGGCGAGCGGCCATCATCGCGGCCGCCGGGCGCCGGGACCGGTGGCGCATTCAAACGGACGAGGGCCGCATGCTGAGCAATTCCCACATCGTCAACAGTTACCTCGGCCAGACGCCGTCGTCGGCCGCCCTGGCCGAGCGGGCGGCGGGCTGTTTCCCCTCCGCCATCACCCACGATTCCCGCCACACCACGCCCTATGGCATCTATGTCGAGCGGGCCGCCGGGTCGCGCAAATGGGACGCCGACGACAACGTCTACGTCGACTATTTCGGCGGCCACGGGGCGCTTTTGCTGGGCCACCGGCACCCGGAGGTCGAGGCCGCCGTCGCCGAGGCCATGGCCGCGGGCAGCCATTTCGGTTCCTCCCACCGCTTCGAGGTGGCCTGGGCCGAGGCGGTGCAGCGGCTGATGCCGGCGGCCGAGCGCATTCGCTTCACCGCCTCGGGCACCGAGGCGACGCTGATGGCCATGCGCCTGGCCCGCGCCTTCACCGGCCGCAACCGGATCGCCCGCTTCCGCACCCATTTCCACGGCTGGCACGATCACATGGCGTTCGGCGTCAGCGGCCATTTCGACGGCACGCCGTCGCCCGGCGTGTTGCCGGAGGTGGCGGCCCAGGTGGTGCTGCTGGACCCCAACGACATCGACGGCGTCGCCCAGGCCCTGGAAGCGGACGGCGACATCGCGGCGGTGATCCTGGAACCCACGGGAGGCGGCGGTGGCATGATGCCGCTGGCCCCGGACTTCCTGCCGCGCCTGCGCGAGATCACCGCCGAGCACGGCGCCTTGTTGATCCTGGACGAGGTGGTGACCGGTTTCCGGGTCCATCCGGGCGGCGCCCAGGGGCTGTACGGCATCACCCCGGACCTCAGCAGCCTGGCCAAGATCCTGGCCGGCGGGTTGCCCGGCGGCGCGGTGGCAGGGCGGGCCGATATCCTGGAGCATCTCGATTTCCAGGCCACGGCGGCCAAGGGCGTCGAGAAGATCCACCACCCCGGCACCTTCAACGCCAACCCGCTGTCGGCGGCGGCCGGCACCGCCGCCCTGGGGATCGTCGCGACCACCGACGCCTGCGAGAAGGCCGCGGCCTTCGGTGCCGAATTGCGCCTACGGCTGAACGAGATGTTGCAGCGTCTGGGCATCGCCTGGGCCGTCTATGGCCAGCAATCCAGCTTCTTCATCTTCATGAACGCCGGCGGCCAGGCCATCGATCCGACCGATTTCGATCCCCTGGCGCTGCCCTTTACCGAACTGAAGGCGAAACCGGGCGAGCAGTTGAATAAATTGCGCCTGGGGCTGTTGTTGGGCGGCGTCGACATCAGCGGCTCCGGCGGCGGCGTCATTTCCGCCGTCCACGACGCGGCCGATCTGAACCAGACCGTCGAAGCCTTCGAACAGGCCGTGACCATGCTGGCGGCCGAGGAGACCCTGCCGCGGCTGTAGGACCGGACCTCCGCCCGTTCAGGCTCCCGGCGGAAACGGCAGAGCGTAGCCGGCCTCGACCGCTTGTTGGTTCAGTTCCGCCCGCCCCGGCGCCCGGGCCGAAACCGCCTGGCTGATTTGATCCAGGCTCAACAGCCCGGTCAGCTTGGCGAAGGCGCCCAATGCCACCATGTTGGCGCAGCGTCGCGAGCCGACCTCGTCGGCGATGCGGGTCAGCGGCGCGCTGTGGATCTCGACGCCGTCGGGGATCGCCGAGGTGTCGTCGACCATGATGTCGTCGACCAGCACTGTCGTATCCGGCCGCATCCCCTTGCCATGGGCATTGACCGCGTCCTGCGCCATGGCGATCAGGAAATCCGGTTCCAGGACCCAGGGAAAGACGATCGGTTCGTCGGCCATCACGATGTCGCCGGAGGACGACCCGCCGGTGATGTGCGAGGAATAGAACTGCGTCTGCACGACTTCGAAATCGCGGATCACGCCCAGGGCCTCGGCCAGGATGACGCTGGCCGAAACCAGGCCCTGGCCGCCGACGCCGGCGATGCGGATCTCCTGCTTCATCGGCCCGCCGCCCGCGCCTTGGCCTGCGCCCGATCGCGCAGCTTGGCATATTGTTCACTGAATTCGGGGCGTTCCTGCTGGTGCAGGACGCCGAGCACAAACCGTATGTCCTGTTCGCCCCCTTCGCTGTAGACCGGGGTGCCGAAGCGTTCCTCCTCCGGGATGGCGGCGGAATTGAAGGCCGAGTTCTCACGGTAGAAATTGATCATGTCGATGGCCTCAGGCATGCCGTTGCGGCGGCCCCAGAAGACATGGCAATGCTGCAGCACCTCGACAAAGGCGAAGCCCTTCCAGGCGATGGCCTGGGCCAGGGTCTTGGTCAGGTGCACCGGATGGGCGACCGTGCTGCGGGCGACAAAGGTGGCGCCGGCACCGATGGCCAGTTTGCAGGGGTCGAAGGGGTCTTCCGGCATCCCTTGCGGCGAGGTCGCGGTTCGGCTGCCGCGCGGCGTGGTCGGCGCGAACTGGCCGCCGGTGTCGCCGAAGCCGAAATTGTTGAAGCAGATGGCCGTGATATCGATATTGCGGCGGGCGGCGTGGATGAAGTGGTTGCCGCCGATCGCCAGCAAATCGCCGTCGCCCTGCAGCGTCAGCACGGTCAGTTCCGGGCGCGCCAGTTTCATGCCGGTCGCCACCGCGCAACCACGCCCGTGCGAGCCGTGCACATGGCTGCTTTTCAGGTAATGCGCCATGATCGAATAACAGCCGCTGCCGCCGGCGCTGGCGACCTGGCTGATATCCAGTTGCAGCCGGTGGAAGGCCCGCATCAGGGCGCTTTGCGCCATGCCCAGGCCGCATCCGGGGCAGTAGCGGAAGTTACCTTCGGGAACCTCGCCGTATTGCTCGATCAAATCGTCCAGCGGGATCATCGGGTCCGGCTTGCCGGCGACATCCTGGCGGGCGGTCATTGCAACACCTCTTCGGTCTTGGCGACGATCTGGTCCGGGGTGATGAAACTGCTGTCCACGTGGTTGATGCCAACCACCGGAATGTCGGCACCGGCCAGGGCGTTGACCACCAGCATGCGGGCCTGGCCCAAGTTCATTTCCGGCACCACCACGGCGCGGGCCTTGGCGCAGGCGGCGCGCACCGCGTCCTCGGGAAACGGCCAGATGGTGATCAGGCGCAACACGCCGGCCTTGATGCCCCGCGCCCGTGCCTTGGCGGCGGCGGCCATGGCCGACCGCGCCTGGGTGCCGAAGGCGATGTAGACGACCTCGGCATCGTCCAGCATCAGCTCCTCGGTCATGGTGATCTCGTCCTTTCGGGCGAGGATCTTTTCATGCAGGCGGCGGATGGTGAAATCCTGGGCGCCCTCCTTCATGCCGAGGATGCTGCCGTCGCCGCCGCCGATCGGCTGGATGCCGACGGTGTTGACGATGGTCTTGTAGCCGGAGCCGAAATCGGCGATCGGCGGTATGTCGGTGCGCAGGTTGGCCGCATAGGCGCCGCGATAGTCGGCCGGCGGCAGGGTTGGCCGCGGCCGCTCGACCTTTTCCACTTCGTCGTAGTCATCGGGCAGGTCGACCACCGCCCGCTGCAACCCCAACAGCCCTTCGCCCAGGACCAGCACGACGGTGCGCAACTGTTCCGACAGGTTGACCGCCTTGACGGTCAGCCAGAAGGCTTCCTCGACGGTCGACGGGCTGAGGGCCACGGCGGGGCATTCGCCGTTCGGACCATACCGCGACTGCATGATCTCCATCTGGCCGGACCGGGTGGCGTTGCCGATGCCGGGCCCGGCCCGCTGGACGTTGATCACCACGGCGGGGATCTCCGCCACGATGGCCTGGCCCAGTTCATTCTGGATCAGGGCCATGCCGGGTCCGGCCGAGGCGGTGACGCTTTTGACCCCGGTCGCCGAGGCGCCGATCACCGCGTTCATGCTGCCCAGTTCATCCTCCATCTGCACATAGGTGCCGCCCACCTCGGGCATCCGCTGGGACATGAACTCGGCCACTTCGGTCGCCGGCGTGATCGGATAGCCGGCATAGAACCGCGCCCCGGCGGCGATCGCGCCTTCACAGAACGCCTGATTGCCGAACAACAGTTGCTTGCTCATGACACCGCCTCGGTGGCTGGCGCCGTTTCCTGCCGCAAAACGATGGCGAAATCCGGACACAGCCATTCGCACAGGCGGCAGCCGGTACAGGCGCCGATGTCCTCGACCACCGCCTTGTTCAGGGGTGGGCGGAAGCCCAGCACCTTGGTATGGCAAATCTCCCAACACACGGCGCAGGCGCGGCAGCGCCCCTCGTTGATCTCCAGGCTGTAGGTTCGACGCGGCAAATCGCTCTCCACATGAAGGTTTGGACCATCATAGCAAGCCGCGACGCCGTTGCTCCGAAAACCGTGCATATGGTCTGATAGAGAGCGTGGTGTCTGGGAGGCGGGGATGGCTGACGGCATTTCTCGGGATCAGGCCAAGGCATGGTGGCTGCGTTGCGTCAGTTGTTCCGAGGCCTCGACGACTTTGATCAACCGAACCGCCGGTGCCGAGGCGCCGCTGCTGGAACAGGCCGCGCACCTGTTTTCCGGCGGCTTCATGCACCAGGGCCAGGCCTGCGGCCACTTGTGGGGGGCGGCCCTGGCGGCGGGGATCAGGGCGGCCGAAACGTCCAGGGACGAACACATCCGGTCGGCCGCGACGCTGCATGCCGCCATCCGGCTGGCCGAGCGCTTTTCCGATGACGGCTGGGCCTTCAGCTGCCGCGAGAACATCGGCGCCGATCTGACGTCCCTGAACGGCCGGCTGCGATATCTCCGATCCGACAAACCGCGCGCCTGCGGTCGAAAGGCCCTCGCCTGGGCCTCGGACGCCGACGCCGCCATCGACGCCGCCCTGGCCGAGTTCGATCCCGATGCCGTCGATAAGCCATGCGCCAACTGCGCCGTCGAATGCCTGCGCGGGATCGCCGCGCCGGCCGAGGTGCCGGCGGACGATCGTTGCGTCGTCGCCGGCCTGGCGGGCGGGCTCGGGCTGACGGGTAACGTCTGCGCGGCGATCTCGGTCGGCGTTTTCGCCCTTTCCCTCCGGCACTATGCCGATCGAGGGAATCGGCCGCGCGATGGCATGTTGCGAGCCGCGATCCAGGAACTGGATCTGATCGACCTTGGTTTGCGGCGACGCCCCCGGCGATTGCTCGGCGACTTCGCGGCCCGGTTCGGCGGCCTGCGCTGCGTCGATATCGTCGGTCGCCGGTTCGACGGCATCGATGACCACACCCGCCATGTCGCGGACGGCGGCTGCCAGGAGGTCATCGGGTTCGTGGCGGATTGGTTCCACGCCTGACGGTCAAGCCATTGGTTTAGGCCTGCACGGCTCCGGCGTCCTCGATGGCCCGCATGATGGCGATCAGGCAGTCGTCGCGCTGGCGTTCCAACTCGCGGACCGATCGCCCGCCGGCCTGCGCCTCGGTGCCGGCGATCAGCCGGTCGGCCAGGGCGTTGGTCAGTTCCGGCGCCGCCAACCGGGTCCAGGGCAACTGCAGGGCCGGTCCGAACTGTTCCAGCGTGTGGCGCATGCCGCCGGCACCGCCGGCCAGGTGGAAGCCCAGACAGGCGCCCAGGAAGGCCCAGCGCAGGCCCGGGCCGTGGACGATGGCCCGGTCTATCTCCTCGGTGGTGGCGATGCCGTCGTTGACCAGGTGCAGGGCCTCGCGCCACAGCGCTTCCTGCAGGCGGTCGGAGATATAACCCTCGATTTCCCGGCGGACCCGCAGGGGGTGCATGCCGATGGCCCCATAGAAGGCCTCGGCCCGCCCCAGCGCCTCGGCCGACGTGCGCTTGCCGCCGACCACCTCGACCAGCGGCAGCAGGTAGACCGGGTTGAAGGGGTGGCCGATCAGCACCCTCTCGGGCCCGACGCAGTCGGCCTGTAGGCGGCTGGGCAGAAGGCCGGACGAGCTGGAGGCGATGATCGCGCCGGGCCGGGCCGCCCGGCTGATCCGGGCGAGGAGGTCGCGTTTCAAATCCTCCCGTTCGGGGGCACTCTCCTGGATGAAGTCCACCTCCGCGACCGCCCTTTCCAGGTCGTCGGAGAATTCGAGACGGCCCGCCGCCACCCCGGTCGGCAGCTTGTTCAACGCCGCCGCCGCGTTCGCCAGCATCTCGTGCAGCATCGCCTCGGCCCCGGGCGCCGGGTCGGTGGCGACCACATCGATGCCGTGATGGAGAAACCGGGCCGCCCAGCCGGCGCCGATCACCCCGGTCCCGACCAGACCGACCCTGCCGATATCGCCCACCTAGCTGTCCCCGCTTAGGCCGGCTGGCGAAGGCCGAGGCTGGCCCGTGCCTCGGCCGGGGTCTGCACCATGCCGCCCAGGCGCTCGACGATGCCGACGGCGCGTTCGACCAGGCTGGCGTTGCTGGCATGGACACCCTTGTCCAGATACAGGTTATCCTCCAGCCCGACCCGGACGTGGCCGCCCAGCAGCATGGCCTGGGCGACCATCGGCATCTGCATCCGGCCGAGCCCGAAGCCGGCCCAGATCGCGCCGGCGGGCAGGTTGTCGACCATCGCTTTCATGGTCTGGGTGTTGGCCTCGGCGCCATAGGGGATGCCGAGGCAGAGCTGATACAGCGGCGGTGGATCGAGCAGTCCCTCGTCAAGCAGTTGCTTGGCGAACCAGAGATGTCCGAAATCGAACACCTCGACCTCCGGCTTGACGCCGAGCTTCTGCACGCCCCTGGCCATGGCCCGCAGCATGTCGACCGAGTTGGTCATGATGTAGTTGCCCTCGCCGAAGTTCATGGTGCCGCAATCGATGGTGCAAATCTCCGGCAACAGTTCACCGACGTGCTCGAGCCGGGTCTCGGCGTCGGCCATGTCGGTCGCCGGGCCCAGGCTCAGCGGCTCGTCCGGCGGACCGAGAAAGATATCGCCGCCCATGCCGGTGGTCAGGTTCAGGACCACGTCGGTGCCGCTGTCGCGGATGCGTCCGACCACGTCCCGGTACAAGGCCGGGTCGCGGCTGCCCTGGCCGGTCGCCGGGTCACGCACGTGGACATGGGCGATGGCGGCCCCGGCCCTGGCCGCCTCGACGGCGGCGGTGGCGATTTGCTCGGGCGTGACCGGGATGTCGGGATGCTTGTCGACGGTATCGGCGGCGCCGGTGACGGCACAGGTGATGATGACGTTTCGGTTCATGGCTGCCCCCTTGGCTTGGGTTCGCGACTATCCATGGCGGTGGTCCCCGATCCGGACACGGCTCAAGGTCCGCCCAGGGTTTCGGTGTGCCCGTCGACGGCGATGACCTGGCCGCTGATCCTGACACCGGCGTCGGAGGCCAGAAACACCGCCAAGGCGGCGATGTCGTCGCCGGGTATGAAGGTCCGCAGCGAACTGGTCCGCAGGTAATTGTCGCGGATCGCTTCCTCGTCAATTCCGCCGGCCTCGGCTTCGGCGGCGACCACCCGGTCCATGCGGTCGCCTTCGACGGCGCCCGGCGCGATGGCGTTGACGCGGATGCCGAAGGGCCCGGCTTCCATGGCCAGGCTCTTGGTCAGGCCGACCACCGCCCACTTGGCGGCGGCGTAGGGCGTGCGCATGGGGAAGCCCATGACGCCGGCGGTCGAGGCGATGTTGATGATGCAGTCGGCGCCCTGCGCCTTCATCGCCGGCAGGGCCTGGCGCAGGCACAGGAAGCCGCCGTCGAGGTTGACCGCCAGGCAGCGCCGCCAGTCCTCGGGCGAGACCTCCTCGATCGGCGCCGTCGGGCCGGCGATCCCGGCGTTGTTGACCAGCACGTCGAGGCCGCCCAGGGCGCCCTCGACCTCGGCGAACAGGGTTCTCACCTGGTCAATGTCGGCGACGTCCGCCACCACCCCGGTGATGGCCGGCTGTTCCGCCAGCACCGCCCCGACGGCCGCCGGGTCGATGTCGCAAACCACCACTTGCGCGCCGAGACGGCCATAGGCCGTGGCGATGGCGCGGCCGATGCCGCCGCCGCCGGCGGTGACCAGAACCCGTTTGCCCTCCAGTCCGTCGGCCATGCCCGTCCCACCCGATCCGCGTGGCTGCCGCAACCGATGGCTCCGGCCGGACATGCCGTCCCGGGCCGTTTCCCGGAACCGATAGTGTCGGGATGTCGGTCAAGAAACAATAGCCGGCGAGGCACGCGGTTCACACCCGAGTCCAAGCGTCGATACGAAGGCGGTCGGCGGCTATTTCCGGTACAGGCTGAACTTGCCGTCCTTGCCGGAAAACAACCCCGGTCCAGGCTGGATCTGATCGCCTTGCGTGTAGTTGAACGGTTTGGCCGTGCCGCAAGCCGCCAGCACCGATGCCAAGGCGGCGACCATCAGCGCCGAACGGAAATGCCGTTTCATGGCCTTGAGTGGTTTCATGCCATCGACCCCGCCTTAGAATTTCACCCGCGTGCCGACAATGGCGGCCTGCACCTCGTCGAACGCCGTGCCGGGGCGGTCAAGATCATGGTTGCGCACGCCGGCATAGAATTGCGTGCCGAATTCGGAGAGGTTCTGCACCGCGAACATGCCATAGGAGGTTGCCTCGTCTCCCGTCGCGGCGACGTCCTCGGCCTGCATGTAGTCGATCGAAAACGCCGTCTTGCCGCTCGCGAGCAGGTCGGCGAGATAGCCGATCTTGCCGTAGTGGAAGTTGGCATCGGCGCGGCCGGCCACTTCCAGGCTCCGCGTGCCGGCGGCGAAGGTGCCGTTGAGGCCGCTTCGGTGCAGCAGCGACAGTGAGCCGGAAACCTGACCGTCGAACCGGTTGATGTCCGAGCCATCGGCATAGGCGATGGCCGCCGCGGTCTTGATGCCCAGCTTCTCGTAGTCGGCCGCGTAGCGCAGCGCCGCATCCCAGCCGCCGCCTGAAATGTGCGAGGTCGAGGCCGTAAGGCCGGCAAACTTCGGCGTGTCATAACGGATGCGGTCATCGCGGCTGAGGCCGTCGAGATTGCTGAAGACCTGGTTGATCCTCGGATTCACCCCGGCGACGATCGGCGCGTTGGCCTGGAAGAACAGGCCGCCCGCCATGTCGGCGATGCCCGAATAGCCGATCACCGAAGTGCCGGAAAGATCGACTTCCGAGGTGCCGTTGGAGGCCGTGTCGCCCTGCCCGACCCACAGGCGCCCAAGCCGCTTGCTGTCGAAGAATACTTCCAGCTTGCGCTCGGTGAAGCTGGCCCCGCCAAGGCCGTTGTCGGTCATCTGGTTGATCGCGGCGGTCGAATTGGACTCCATCTGCACTTCGATCTGGGCGCCGATGGCAACATCGTCGGTCACCTGACCCTTGCCGACCATGCGGACGCGGGTGGACGAATTGTCGTTGTCGACGTGCAGAACGTCGGAGGTATCGCCATCGTCGTAGTAGAGGATGCCGCGATTGATCTGACCCGACAGGCTGAGGAAAATCCGTTCCTGACCCGAGGTTACGGTCTTGGCCGGGGCCTTCGCGGCGGTCGTGGCGGTCGATTTCGCCGACAGGGCGTCGACCCTGTGCTTGAGGGACTCGAGGGCCTTGGATTTCGATCGCGACCAATTCGTGCGTGTTTCGGTTCTCACGGCCAATACCAAGTTCAAGAAAGAGTGACGTATCGACGTCCTTCGAGACGCGCCTTCGGCGCTCCTCAGGATGAGGAAAGCCGTGCATTTTCAATAGCTTATCCTCATGCCGGGGCGCGCGCGACGCCCGGTTCGAAGCATGCCTACAGGTTCGTCCTACCTATGATGCGGTGCGCTACAGCACCGGCCGCTGCCGGATCGCCTCGGCCACCTTGCGCTTCAGGTGCTGGCCGTCCTTGACGTCGCCGAGGAATTCGCCGTCCTGCATCATCACCTTGCCGCGCAGCACCACCAGGCTCGGCCAGACCTCGGCCTCGTAGCCTTCCCAGGGGGTGTAGTCGGTTTCGTGCAGCCGGGCGGCGGTGACAGTCCGCCCCTCGGCCGGGTCGAGCACGGTGATGTCGGCATCGCTGCCGGCGGCCAGGACGCCCTTTTTCGGATACATGCCCATCAGCTTGGCGGCGTTGGTGGAGACCAGATCGGTGAACTTGGCCAGGCTGTAGCCGCGTTTCTTCACCATCTCGGTGTACATCACCGCGACCCGGGGCTCGCAACCGGCGTTGCCCCCCGTACAGTCGTCGATACGGTGGCCCTGGGTCTTGGTCGACAGGGTGCAGCAGATCTCGTCGGTAGCGACGGTGCTGATGGAGCCGCGAAGCTGACCCTCCCACAGCGCCTCCTGGTCCGAGCTTTCCTTCAGGCTCGGGTAAGTGTGGTAGATCTGGCCGTTCGGTCGCTTGTAGTGCTCGTGGGTGAACATCAGGTACTGGTGCAGGGTCTCGCCGTAGATCGGATAGCCCCGGGCCCGCGCCGCCTCGATGGCGGCAACGCCGGTGGCGGCGCTGACGTGCATCATGTAAAGCGGCGTGCCCTCGACGTGCTCCGCCAGCCGGATGATGCGGCGGAAGGAGAGGTCCTCGGACATCGAATTGTGCACCTCGGCCAGGTTCTCGAAGCCGGTGCGGCCCTCGCGGCTCAGCACGTCGTACATGTGCATGACGATCTCGTCGTCCTCGGCGTGGATGGCGCCGATGCCGCCCTCGCGCTTTAGCACCTTGAAGATCTCCCAGATGTGCCCGTGGGTGATCTTGCGGCCGCGGCGCGAGGGGGTGATGTCGGTGGTGAAGATCTTTACCGAGGGATAGCCTTCCTGGATGGCCTCGGCGATCTGCGGCAGCAACTCGGGCGGGATCGCCCCCTGCAGCATGATGTGATAGCCGTAGTCGGCGAAGCACTTGCCGCTCCAATCCTGCTTGCGGATGTTCACCGCCTCGTCGATGGTTTGGCCTTCATGCCAGGTCGCGAAGTCGAGCAGGGTGGTGGTGCCGCCATGGATGGCGGCGCGGCTGACCACGTCGGGGCCGTCGGTCATGATCGGATCGCCACCCTCCAGCGACGGCATCGGCCACAGCGAATGGATGTGCGGGTCGATGCCGCCGGGGATGACGATCTTGCCCGTGGCGTCGATCACCCGGCCCGCCTGGCCATCGTCGAAGGTGCCGGGGGCGGCGATGGCGGCGATGGTCTCGCCGGATATGCAGACATCCCAGGCCCCGCTGCCCTGGGGTGTCACCACCTGGTCGCCGCGAATGATCAGATCGAACATGGCCGCCCTCCCGTGCTGTCCGCCGACTTCGAAGTATGACGGCGGCCGGCGCGGTTTTCAAAGGGCCCCTCCCTGGCGCGCCGCGGATGTTGTCCGTAAGCTCACCCGACGCGCATCAGCTACCGGAAAGATCCCGCCATGGCCCTCAACGACGACTGGCTCGCCCTGACCGAGGAAGACACCCTGGAGCCGGAGCTGCCGATCTGCGATCCGCACCACCATTTGTGGGACACGGGTCACGAGGCATCGGCCCGGTTCCGCCGCGAACAGGTCGAGCCGCGCTATCTGCTGGACCAGCTCTTGGCCGACCTTGGCAGCGGCCACAACGTGGTCTCCACCGTGTTCATCGAATGCGCGGCGATGTACCGGGCAGCCGGGCCGGCGGAGATGCGCCCGGTGGGTGAAACCGAATTCGTCAACGGCATCGCCGCCATGAGTGCCTCGGGCCAATACGGGCCGACCCGGGTGGCGGCCGGCATCGTCGGTTTCGCCGATCTCAACCTGGGCGACGGGGTGGCGGCGGTGCTGGAGGCGCATATCGCGGCCGGCGGTGGGAGGTTCCGCGGTATCCGCCATGCCGCCAGTTGGGACGCCAGCGACGATGTGCGCAATTCGCACACCAACCCGACCCGGGGCATGCTGGCCGAGCCGGTGTTTCGCGCCGGCCTGGCGCGGCTGGCGCCCCTGGGCCTTAGTTTCGAGGCCTGGTGCTACCACACCCAGATCGGGGAGGTGACCGACCTGGCCCGGGCCTTCCCGGACACCACCATCATCCTGAACCATTTCGGCGGGCCCCTGGGAATCGGCCCCTATGCCGGCCGGCGCGCCGACAACCTGCCGCAATGGCGCCTGGATATCGACGATCTGGCGGCCTGCCCCAACGTGGTGGCCAAGCTGGGCGGCGTCAACATGCGGTCCAACGGCTTCGACTGGCACCAGCGCGAGAAGCCGCCCAGCAGCGTCGAGCTGGCCGAGGCCACGCGGGCCTACTACGAACATTGCATCGAGCGTTTCGGGCCGGAACGCTGTTTGTTCGAATCCAACTTCCCGGTCGACAAGGTGAGCTGCGGCTACAACGTCCTGTGGAACACTTTCAAGCGCATAGCCGTCGGCTGTTCGGCGGCCGAGAAGGCCTGGCTGTTCCACGACACCGCCGCCCGGGTCTACCGCCTCGATGGCTGAACGCGTGTTAGGATTTCTCGATTCGAATGACGAAATAGGAACCTCATGCCACGACTACCGGAATTGACCATGGCGGCGGCCGCACCGGCGGTGCGCGAGATGATGGCGGCACAGGAACGCCTGTTCGGCTTCGTCCTCAACCCGATCAAGCAGATGGGCCATTGCCCGACCATCGCCGAAGGTCAGGTGGCGTTGACCCAGGGCATCGAGAAGGCGGGGCATATCGAAGGCAGCCTGCGTTCGCTGATCTATATGCGGGTCGCCACCCTGAACGGCTGCCCGTTCTGACTGGACATCAATGCGTCCCGTGGGATGCAGGAAGGACTAAGCGAGGACCAACTGGTCGCCGTCGGCGACTACGCCGGCAGCCCGCATTTCTCGACCCGCGAGGCGCTGGCCCTGAAATATGCCGATCGCATCACCCTGAGCGATCAGGACGTCGATGACGCGCTGTTCGAAGAACTGCGGGCCGAGTTTGCCGAGCCGGCGGCGATCGTCGAGTTGACGGCGATCGTGGCCTTCGAGAACTTCCGCAGCAAGTTCAACCATGCCCTGCAGGTCGAGGCCAACGGCGTCTGCCCGGTGAAGCTGACGCCCTGAGCTTGGGAAAAGACGTCATGGACAAGGTGGTTTCCGTGGGCATCCACGTGCCCAGCGTCAATGTCGCCGGCCTGGCCGGCGGCCAGGCCTACGGCGCCTTCTTCCGCGAGGTGGAACAACTCGGCCTGGACGCCATCTGGGTCGAGGACCGTATCCTGCACCCCGCCCCGCTGGCGGATGCGCTACTGCTGCTGACCTGGGCGGCGGCCCATACCGAACGGTTGTTGCTGGGCACGGCCGTGCTGGTGCTGAATTTGCGCCTGGCGCCGGTGGTGGCGCGGCAGGTCTCGACCTTAGGTCATCTGGCCGGCGACCGGTTGGCCCTGGGTGTCTCTTTGGGCGGCCGGCCGGAGGAATACCAGGGCCTGGGCATTCCCATGGAGCGGCGGGTGACGCTGTTTCGCGAGGGCCTGGAGGTCCTGCGGCGGCTGCTGGACGGCGCACCGGTCGACCATGACGGCGCCTTCTTCCCGCTCCACGAGGCGACGGTGCGGCCGGGGGCACCGGTGCCGCTGCTGATCGGCGGCGTCGCCGATGGCGCGATCCGCCGGGCCGGCGAACTGGGCGACGGCTGGATCATGGCGCCGTTCGGCAGCCTCGAGGATTTCGGGCGCGGTTGGTCGATCGCCCGGGCGGCGGCGGCGGCGGCCGGCAAGGAACCGGACAGCCTGATCGCCGGGCGGTTGCTCTACGTCGCGGTCGACGACGACCGCGCTCGGGCGCGCGAGGCCCTGGGCACTTTTCTGCACGGCTACTACGGTCCCGGCTTCGACGTCGACCAGCACGCTATTTTCGGACCGGCCGGCGAAGTAGCCGCCCGCCTGCGGGAACAGGTGGACGCCGGCATCAGCCACCTGATGCTCGGCGTGCCGACCCTGGACCACGATCACCTGCGCCGCCTGGCCGAGGAGGTGGCACCGGCGCTTCGGGCCTAGCCGGACTGTTTGGACTTCAGCTGGAACACCAGTCCGCCGAGGACCATGTTGATGGTCTCGCCGTCCTCCGACAGCGGCATGTTCAGGGCTTCGTACTCGTAGTAGTTCTTGTCGGGATAGAAGGCCTCGCCGTGGCTGCGCAGGGGCAGCCGGTGCGCGAACATCCAGCGGAAGCTGTCATTGATGCTCTCCAGCAGTTCCGGCGGATAGACCTCGTCGT
Organism: Alphaproteobacteria bacterium; assembly: GCA_030746635.1. GTDB lineage: Bacteria > Pseudomonadota > Alphaproteobacteria > JASLMH01. The sequence goes on from JASLMH010000016.1 coordinate 20,399, forward strand.
AATACCTACCGGTAAAGTCCCGTCGCATGGCCTGGGTGATCTTGGTGCCGATCAAGCGGTATTTCAGCCGCAGCGGCTGGTGTTCGACGTCGACCAGCACCAGATTTCCCAATTGCGAACGCAGGTCGAGCGGATCGATGTCGCGGCGGGCCGGCATGGCGCGATCCCCGCGCTTCCGCCGCCAATAATCCAGGATCTCCAGCAGCTTGGGGTCGCGGCAATTCAGCTCGGGATCGGTCTTGACCCAGAAATCCGGTGTCGTCATGGCCTAAAAAACCCTCACCTCACGACTTCGGCGCTAAACGGCGGTGGTGTCAAATCAACATCCACCCAGCAAGACGCGCCAAGCCATGGCAGGCCACACAACCTAGCATTTTTCAGAACCGATCGAAAACGACCTGCGATCTTGATCGACCGCGCATGCATTAATTGCCATAATCGAACATCGCCAACGGAGGTGTCGTTGGCGGAGGTGAAGCAGGGATGGCGCGACGATGGCGGAACTGTGCCGTTTCGTTTGTCCGATGTCGACCGATGGTTGGGTGGCACGGACGCTTGGTGGGATATTGAGCGCGGCGTTGATGGTCGGCCTGGCGCGGGCCGAGCCGATCACCTTGCAGAACGCGACCGCGACATTTTCCCAAGGCGCGAATTTCGTGATTGCCAATGCGATCGACAACCCCGCCAACCTCGGCCCCGGCCCCATATCGGGCGGGCCGCAGCCGACCGGCTGGGCCATCCTGCGGGACGTCAATCAGACCGATACCAGCACGATCTCGGAAATCGCGGTGTTCGAAACCGACCCGACGGACCCGGACCTGGTGTTCGGCGGCCCGACGACGCAGCTTACCTTTTCGCTGGATTTCGCCTACGAGGATACCTTTTGGGGGGCGGACTCGGCGAAGTTCAACCTGGGGCGGTTTCGCCTTTCGGTGACCACGGATGACCGCGCCACCTTTGCCGATGGCGCCGCCAACAACGGTGATGTGACCGCCACTTGGGTGGCCCTGGATCCGACCGGCGCGACCTCGACCGATCCGACGACGTCTTTTTCTATCCTGCTGGACAGCTCATTGTTGGCGAACGCCGACGGCGCCAACGTCAAGCAGACCTATACGGTGACGGCGCTCACCGGGCTTACGGGTATCACCGGCGTTCGATTGGAAGTGCTCGAGGACGACAGTCTATTCTTGCGGGGACCGGGGCGCTTTCCGGTCGACGGCAATTTCGTTCTCACAAACTTTGCGCTCGACGCCTCCGCCTTCGCCGCGTCCGAGCCCTCGACGCTGGCTGTCCTGGGCCTTGGCCTGGCGGGGATCGCCTGGCGGTGTCGTCGGTATCGGACCGAGCCGTCGCCCTAGGCGACGCGACCACCCAGCCGCCGCGTGGTCAGGCCTTCGAAGAAGGCATCGACCCGGTTGCGCATCTGGGCCTCGGAGACCACGCGGCTGTCCATCATGTCGGATTCCAGCACCAGGCTGAGCACGCCGGTCCGGTCGGTCAGGTTGCGGCGGCTGTCGGCCAGGCCGGTCGAGATGGTCCGGCAGGACTTGATCGGGTGATAGACGACGCCGTCGATCGAATAGTCCTCCAGCCGCTCGCGGATCCACTTGTCGTTGTGAAAGATGCCCTCCATGCCGTGCTGACAGGTCACCATCAGGCCCTCGGCCAGGCTTTCCAGCGGCCGGTCCAGGTCGTACTGGAAGCCCATGTCGATGCCGCCGGAGGCGAACGAGGTGTAGGCGGAAACCACGAAGGTGCCGCCATGGCTGGCGAACAGATCGTCGAAGCGGCGGAAGATCGGATAGCAGGGCACGCCCATGAAGATCAGGCGGTATTGCTCGTCCGGCAGGGCGGCGATGCCGTTGGCGGCCTTGTATTCCAACTCCTCGACCAGATCTTCGAAGAAGCGGGCACCCTCGGGCCGGCCCTTGAAGGCGTTGGCGACGCCCAGGTAGACGGTACCGTCGGTGATGGCGTTGTACAGCGCCGGGACATTCCGGTTGAGTTCGTGCACCCGGGCCCAGGCCCGCATCTGGTCGTTGGCGTGGCCCAGCGCCTCGCGCAGACGGTCGATATCGAAGCGCTTGCCGGTCAGTTGTTCGCAGGTGGCGATCAGTTCCCGCACCTGCCCCAGCACGTAGGCCAGGTCGTTGCGGTAGTCCTCGGCGCTTGGCGTCGATTCGTGCCGGCCGGTGCGCGGACAGGGGATGTCGATGGTGACGGTGGGAATGTCGTACAGCCGCTCCCAGATCTCGGCCCACTTGATGTAGGTGTTGCAGGCGTTGGTCAGCACCGCGATCGACGGTGGCGGAATGCGGCCCATGGGATGCTCGCCGCCGCGCATCTGCATGGCGAAATCGGCCTTCACATAGGCGCAGATGTCCGGTGAATAGCCGTGTTCCTCGGCCTCGGCGATGTATCCGTCGGCGACCTTGCGGACGGCGGTCTGCAAACTGTTGATCTCCGGGAACACGGCGTTCAGGTCGAACACCTCCAGCAGCTCGGTCAGGCTGCCCATGACGAAGACATAGGCCGCCTGGCGGCCATCCTCGCCGCCGCTGGCGAGCCGGTCGAACCAGCCCCGGAACAGGCGGGCGCCCTCGCGGCCGGCGCGGCCGACAATGGCCTCGGTGGGTTGCTCGGGTAACGTCGTCGGACTCATGGCCTGCTCCCCTTGGCTGGGCCGGATCGTGCTTCCGACCCACGCACTGCGTTTCCTCGTTCTTGTTGGACATAATTGACGCATTCGTCAGCCCGGGCGTCAATCCCTTTTCTAATCTAATTTAGATTGTTCGCTCCTCAGGCCGGGTCCTTGTGGAAGGGCACCCCGCCCTTGACCTGCAGGGTCGGCATCATCTCGATCATGGTCAGGTCGACATGGCCGGGCGCGTCCAGGGCGAAGACGATGACGTCGGCGACGTCGCGGGGTTGCAGACATTCGAAGCCTTCGTAGAAGGCTGCCGCCGCCGCCGCCCGGTCCTCCATCAGATCGAGATGCAGACCGGTCTCGATCCGGCCGGGACAGATTTCGGTCACCCGCACCCGCTGGCCCAGCAGATCCAGGCGCAACGTCTCGGACAAGGTGTGCACCGAGGCCTTGGTGGCGCTGTAGGCGGTCATGCCGGGGAGGGGGTGGATGCCGGCCAGGGAACCTAGATTGACCACATGGCCGCGATCCCGGGCGATCATGCCCGGCAGCGCCGCGCCCAGGCAGTTGGCGATGCCTTCGACGTTGACCGCCAGCAGCCGGGCCCAGGTCTCGGCCGAGGTCTCGTGCGCCGTGCCGGCGGCGGCCATGGCGGCGTTGTTGACCAGCACGTCGACCTGCAAACCGCCGATGGCGGCCGCCACCGCCGCCCGGTCGGCCACGTCCAGGGCGTGGCCCTGGCAGCCGGTCTCCTCGGCCAGAGCCGCCAAGCGCTCGCCATCGCGGGCGATGGCGTGCACCTCCAGGCCGCGCTCACACAGCCGGCGCACCACCTCGGCGCCGACGCCGCGGCTGCCGCCGGTGACGACGGCGATACGATAATCGTCGAGGGACATGGGCTTCTCCTGCAGCGGCCGGTTCCGAGGCCGGGCCCGGATATCATACGATCTTTCCAGGCCAGGCTGGAGCGGCGCCGTTCCTCTGCTACCATGGCCGCCGGATTTCAGACGGTAACGCGTGGAAGGACAACCGATGGCCGACAGCACCCCATGGCAAATGAGCGCCTGCGACCTGGCCGAGGCGATCGCCGGCAAACGGATCTCCTGTGCCGAGGCGGTCGGCAGCGCCGTCGACCGCATGGGCGCCAGCAACGACCGCATCAACGCCGTGGTCGACGACCTGAGCGAAGCGGCACTGGCACAGGCAGCCGAGCATGACCGCGTCCTGGCCGAGGATGGCCCGATCGGCCCGCTGCACGGGGTGCCGGTGACCATCAAGGAGAATGTCGATCAGCAGGGCCGGGCCACGCCGAACGGCGTCGCCGCCTTCAAGGACATCATCGCCCCCGACGACGCCCCGCTGGTGAAGAACCTGAAACGGGCCGGCGCCATCGTCATCGGCCGCACCAACACGCCGGAATTCTCCTTCCGCGGCACCACGGTCAACAAGTTGCACGGCCGCACCTACAACCCCTGGAACGACTGGGCCTCGGCCGGCGGCTCCTCGGGCGGCGCGGCGGCGGCGACGATGATGGGCTATGGCCCGATCGCCCACGGCAACGACATCGGCGGCTCGCTGCGCTTTCCCGCCTACGCCTGCGGCGCCTGCACGGTGAAGCCGGGCCTGGGCCGGGTGCCGGCCTTCAACCCCTCGGCCACGGTGGAGCGCGGCATGCTGGCCCAGGTGATGTCGGTGCAGGGCGCCATCGCCCGGCAGATCAAGGACGTGCGCCTGGCCATGCGGGCGCTGGTCCACTACGACCCGCACGATCCCTGGATGGTGCCGATGCCGTTCGACGGGCCGGCCCCGGACGGCCCGATCAAGGTGGCCTTCACCAAAAACACCTTCGATTTCGAGCTGCACCCCGCCGTCTCCCAGGCTCTCGATACCGCTCGCGATGCCCTTGCCGATGCCGGCTACGACGTCCAAGAGGTTGAACCGCCCTTGCTGCGCGAGGCGGCCGAGGCCGGCGCCCGCTGCCTGTTCGGCGAGGTCAAGGCGCTGCTGGATGCCGACATCCGCAAATACGGCAGCGATACCCTGAACGGCATCTTCGATGACTATTACGACTACTTCGCGCCCTACGAGGACAAGGACCTGCTTTTGGCGATGGCCGAGCGGGCCCGTTTCGTGCGCGCCTGGACGGTGTTCCTGGCCGACTATCCCCTCGTCCTGACGCCGTTCCTGCCGGCCCCGACCTTCGCCTGGGACCGCGACGCCCAGGGCCCCGAGGGGGTGCGCGAGGTGCTGGGCAGTGCCCTCTACAGCTATTCCATGAACTTCATGGGCCTGCCGGCGGCCAACGTGCCGGCCGACTACAACGACGGCCTGCCCGTCGGCGTGCAGATCGTCGGCCAGCGCTTCCGCGAGGACCTGATCCTGGACGCCGCCGAGGCGGTGGAGACCAAGGCCGGCGTCATGGCCCACCGCCTGTGGGAACGGGACGGAGATTGAATTCGGCGCCCCTCAGGGCAGCTCGATCAGGATGTTGCCGAAATCGTCGCGGCGGGCAGTGGCGCCGGGCGGGACCAGGCAGGTGGCGTCGTACTCCTCGACGATCAGCGGGCCGGTGCGGCCGCCGTCCAGATCGGCGCGGCCAACCACCGCCGTCTCCAGCCAGCCGGCCTCCGGGCCGAAGTAGGCCCGGCGCGCGGCCGCCGGCGCAATGGCCGCCTCGGTGGCCAACTTCAACTGTTCGGGCATCAACGGCCGATCCGGCAGGCCGCGGCCGATCAGTTCGATGTTGACCAGTTCGACCGGCTCCTCCGGCCCGGCCCGGTGGCCGTAGGTCCGCTCGTGTTCCTGGCCGAAGCGTTCCTCCAGTTCGGCGATCTTCGCCGCATCGAAATCGCCGTCGGGCGCCGGCACGCTGAGTTCGAAGATCTGGCCCTTGTAGTGCATGTTGGCGCCACGGCGGAGCTCCAATTGCCCCGGTTGGAAGCCGTCATTGGCCAGTTGCGACCGGGCCTCGGCCTCCAGGGCGCCCCAGGCCTCGTTCAACAGGGCCGGCGGGCAGTCCCTTAGGATCCGCTTCAGGCTGCGGGAATAGTGATGCTCGACGTCGGCATAAAGCAGCCCGAAGGAGGAGAACAGGCCCGGCGACGGTGGCACCACGATGCGCCGCATACCCAGCGCCCGGGCCATGCCGGCGGCGAACAGCGGGCCGTTGCCGCCAAAGGCGAACAAGGCGTATTCGCGGGGGTCGCGGCCGCGCTCGGAGGAGACGGCGCGGATCGCCCGGATCATGTTGGAGATGGCGATCTGATGGGCGCCGTGGGCGGCCCGGGCCAGCTCCAGATCCAACGGCCCGGCGATGCGGTCCTGGAACACCCGGGCACCGCGATCGGCCTGCAGGGGTAGTTCGCCGCCCACCAGGTAGTCGGGATTCAGGTAGCCGAGGATGACGTTGGCGTCGGTTACGGTAGGTTCCTCGCCGCCCATGCCGTAGCAGACCGGGCCGGGTCGGGCGCCGGCGCTGTGCGGGCCGATGCGCATGGATCCGCCCGGATCGATCCAGACGATGGAGCCGCCGCCGGCACCGACCTCGGCCAGGTCGATGGCCGGCACCTTCAACTGGTAGCCGGCGCCGGTCAAAAGCCGCGAGCCGACCATGATGCCGCCGCCGACCTGGTAATCCAGGCTGCGGGTGAATTGGCCGCCCTCGATCAGCGACGTCTTGGCGGTGGTGCCGCCCATGTCGAAGGTGATGATGTCGGGCAGATCCAGCTTGCCGGCCAGGGCCTGGGCCCCGACGACGCCGCCGGCCGGACCGGATTCGATGATATTGACCGGCTTGCGGGCGGCCACCTCGGCGCTGATCAGGCCGCCGTTCGATTGCATCAGCAACAATGGCGAAGTCAGCCCGGTCGCGCGCAGGCCCTGGTCCAGGCGGCGCAGGTAGCCGGCGACGATGGGCATCACGTAGGCGTTGATCACCGTCGTCGAGGTGCGCTGATACTCGTTGATCTCGGGCAGCACCTCGCTGCTGATGCAGCGCGGCAGCTCCGGTGCCAGGCGTTCGATCGCCGCCTCGATTTGCCGTTCATGGTCGGCGCTGACGTAGGCGTTGATCAGGCAGACGGCGATGGTCTCGACGCCCTCGTCCAGCAGCCGCCGCACCACCCGCTCGACCTCGTCCGGGTCCAGCGGCTTGTCGACCCCGCCTTGGTGATCGATGCGTTCGTCGACCGCCAGGCGCAGATAGCGCGGCACCAGCGGCGACGGTTTCTCCCAATGCAAATCGTACAGCCGGGGCATGCGCAGGTTGCGGATTTCCAGGACGTCGCGGAAGCCCCTGGTGGTGATCAGGCCGGTGCGGGCGCCCTTGTGCTCGAGAATGGCGTTGGAGGCGACGGTGGTGCCGTGCAGCACCTCCCCCACCTGTTCCGAGGGCACCCCGGCCGCCGCCCGCAGGCCGGCCAGGCCGTCGACCACCGCCGCCTCGTAGTTGTCGACGGTGGAGGGCACCTTGCGGACGTGCAGGGTGCCGTCCTGGCCCAGCATGACCAGGTCGGTGAAGGTACCGCCGATATCGGCGCCGACGCGGAAGTGTTCGACAGTCATTAGTCAGCCGCCTGCTCGGACGCCGATGGTTCGTGCCACGCCACCTTGAGGGGTTCGGCCGGGCGGTCGGCGCGCAGTTCGGCCCGGCGGGCGGCTGTCGCCGCTTCATTGACGCTCCAGTCGGCGGTGTCGACGATGACGCCGTAGTCGTCGGCGGCCGCGCCCGGGCTGACCAGTTCGTTGCGCACGTCGGCCAGCACCGCCGCGGGGTCCCTGTCCAGGGGATCGCCCCAGCCGCCGCCGCCGGCCAGTTCGTGGCGGAAGACGTCGCCCTGGCGGATGGTCATGGTCAGCTTGGAGGCCAGCGGTCGGTTCTCCCCCTCCGGGTTCATGGCATTGGCGGACGGCTTGCCGGGCCAGCCGCCGTACAGGCCATAGGGCCGGAACTTGCGGCGGTCCGAGCGCACCTGCAAGACCGCCTCCTTCTCGAGGAAGCGATAGTCGCGGCGATAGGGCGCGCCGCCGCGATACCGCCCCGGCCCGGCCCGGTCGGGCACGAATTCGTAGGACAGGATCTGCATCGGCTGCTCGGTCTCGATCACCTCGACCGATTGCGAGGCCATGTTGGCGAACATATTGGCGTTGCCCTGCAAACCGTCGGCCCAGGGCCGGCCGCCCCAGGTGCCGCAGGCGAAGTCGACATAGATGTAGGGCTTCCGCTCGGCGTCGTAGCCGCCGATCGAGACCCCGGTGTTGCCGCCGTCCGAGGCGGCGCCGACCCGGTCGGGCAGCATCATCGCCAGGGCGCCGAACATGCAGTCCCCCATCCTGAAACCGGTCAGGCCGCGGGCGGCGCAGGCCCCCGGCAGCACCATGTTGGCGATGCTGCCCGGCGGCGCGATCACCTTGATCACCCGGAACACCCCCTCGTTGTTGGGGATGTTGGGCGGCAGTACCGAGCGGATGGCGGCGACGGAATGGGCGACGGTGAAGGACAGGGTGTTGTTGATGGCGCCCTTGACCTGGGGCGATGAGCCGGTCCAGTCGACCTCCATGCTGTCGCCCTGTTTGCGGACGGTGACGAACAGGCGGATCGGTCGATCGACGTCGATGCCGTCGTCGTCGATCCAGTCCTCGAAGCTGAACTCGCCATCCGGCAGTTCGGCCACGGCGGCCCGGGTCAGCCGCTCGGCATAGTCGATCACCTCGCGCATGTAGAGGCGCACCTTGTCGACGCCGTAGCGCTCGACCAGTTCGCCGAACTGGCCCTCGGCGACGTGGCAGGCGGCCAGTTGCGCCCGCAGGTCGGCCTTGACCTGCACCGGGATGCGCACGTTGACCTCGATCAGCGACCACAGGGTGTCGTTGCGGCGGCCCCCCTCGAACAGCTTCAGCGGCGGGATGCGCAGGCCTTCCTGGTAGATCTCGGTTGAATCGGAGGCGTTCGAGCCCGGCACCCGGCCGCCGACGTCGGCGTGGTGGCAGATCGTGGCGGCGAAGGCGATGCGCTCTCCGTCGGCGTACAGCGGCTGGAAGATGAAGATGTCGGGCAGGTGCATGCCGCCGTCGAAGGGGTCGTTCATGATGTACATGTCGCCTGGGCCCATCTCGGCCCCGAAACGCTCGACCACCACCGCCAGGGCGGCCGGGATCGAGCCCAGGTGACCCGGCAGGGTCAGGCCCTGGGCCACCATCTTGCCGTCGGCGTCGGCGAGGGCGGTGGAGAAATCCATGTTGTCGCGCAGCACCCCGGAATAGGTGGTGCGGCAGATCGTTACCGCCATCTCGTCGGCGATGGCGAAGATGGCGTTCTTGAACAGTTCGAACTCGATGGGATCGGTCAGGTCGGCCATTGGTGCTCCGCTCGGTTGCCGGCAGGCACCGCGAACTATGCCGGCCCCCGGCCCGGCCGTCCAGTTGACGGCATGGGGCGGCTTCCGCTCAAATCGGCCGGCAGGCAGGGCCAGCATCGCGGGAGCGGGATGACCAACGACGCCGAATTGCGGACGGAACACGAAGAAAGCTGGATCAAGAGCCACTGCCAGCAGTGCTTCAACGCCTGCGGCATCGAGGTCCAGGTCCGGGATGGCCAGCCGATCAAGATCCGGGGCGACGTCGACGACCCCAACACCAAGGGCCATCTCTGCGCCCGGGGCCTGTCGGGGGTGGCCAAGTATTACGACCCGCACCGGCTGCGGACACCCCTGATCCGCAGCAACCCGGAGAAGGGCCGGGACGTCGACCCGGCCTGGCGCGAGGCCGACTGGGACGAGGCGCTGGAGCTGATCGCCGACAAGCTGCGGCAAATTCGCCGGGAGAACCCCAACAAGCTGATCTGTTCGCTGTGGCCGTTCGAGAAGTATGTCCAAAGCTTCGCCTGGGGCGCGGCGTTCGGCACCGCCAACGGCGGCTTCTCGTTCAGCGGCGTCTCCAACCAGTGCGCCAACCCGAACCATTTCATCGGCATGGTCACCCACGGCGCGCTGCTGGAATTCCCCGATCTGGACCACTGCAACTACCTGATCCTGCTGGGCTCGGAATACGGCCATGCGGCCTATCAGTCCTCGGTGCGGATCTCGCGGGAATTGGCCGAGGCGCGGGAGCGGGGGCTGCGGCTGGTGGTGGCCGATCCGCGCCTGTCGGTGGCCGCCGGCAAGGCGGACGAATGGCTGCCGGTGAAGCCGGCCACCGATTTGGCCCTGCTGCTGGCGATGATCCACCTCCTCCTCCACGACTACGGCATTTACGACGCCGAATGGCTGAAGTCGGGGACCAACGCGCCCTATCTGCTGGGGCCGGAGCGGCATTTCGTCACCGACCCGGGCAGCGGCAAGCCGCTGATCTGGGACCTATCGGCCGGGATGGCAAAGCCGTTCGACGACCCGAGCATCGGCGAGCCGGCCCTGGAAGGCGGCTATCACGTCGACGGCGTGCCCTGCCTGCCGGCCTTCCAGTACCTGAAGGACGAGACCGCCAGCTACACCCCGGACTGGGCGGCGGCGGTCTGCGACATACCCGCCGACACCATCCGCCGCATCACCCGGGAATTCGCCGAGGCGGCCTGCATCGGCCAAAGCATCACCATCGACGGCCGGGTCTATCCCTACCGGCCGGTGGCGCTGTTGTCGTACCGGGGGCTGCAGGCCCACACCAACGGCACCCTGGCCATGATGGCGCAGGAAACCGTGATGATGCTGGTCGGCGCCCTGGGCGTGCCCGGCGGCCTGCTGCCGAAAAGCATGGACGGCCGCCGCTTCGGCGGCCCGCCGAACATGCTGGCCAAGGGTCCGGACGGCATGATCCAGCCGCAAGCCACCGGCTGGCACCTGCACACGCCGTTCCGCTACCCGCCAAAAAGCCTGGATCTGCGGGAATACGGTCCGTTGGCCTGCGACATGGGGCACCTGGTGCCTTTGACCAGCCTGGAGCCGGCCAAATACGGCATCGACTACGAGCCCGAGGCCTTGGTGATCTACCACAGCAACCCGTTCACCAACTGTGGCGACCGCGGCATCGTCGAGCAGGCCCTGAAGAAGTTGGACCTGGTGGTCAGCATCAACATCTACCTGGACGAGACCACCCGGTTCGCCGACGTGGTGCTGCCCGAACACACCTATCTGGAGCGCCACAACCTGATCAACTGGAGCCACGACATGCAGGGCCTGCAGGTCGGCCAGCCGGCGGTGGCGCCCAGGCATCGGTCCATGGAGGGCATGGACATCCTGATCGAGCTGGCCGAGCGGGCCGGCTTCCTGTTCGGCGAGGACGGCTTCAACGCCGGTCTGAACCGGACCCTGGGGCTGCATGGCCAGTTCCAACTGCACCCCGACCGCAAATACAGCTATGACGAAATCCTGGATATCCAGGCCAATTGCCATTCCGAGGGCGAGCGGGACCTGGCCTGGTACCAGACCCATGGCAACGATTTCCGGCCCCTGCCGGCGGCGCACAAATACCGCATCTACGGCGATGCCCGCTTGCCGCTGTTCTACAACACCATCCGCGAGGCCGGCGACGAATTGAAACGCCACCTCTCGGAACACCGCATCGCCGAACGCCACGGCCTCGACATCAACACCGAGATCTACAAGGGCCTGCCATTCTGGCTGGCCAGCCCGGTGCATGCGGACGACGGCTTCGATTTCTATCTGATCTCGTACAAGTCCTACATGACCACCTACGCCGACACCGCCACCAACCCGATCCTGATGGAGGTGGCGAAGCGGGATCCGGCTTTGATGAAGGTGGTGATCAACGCCGCCGCCGCCCGGGCCCGGGGCCTGGCCGACGGCGATGCGGTCTGGGTGGAATCCCGCTTCGCCAAGGCCAAGGGGGTGCTGGGCCTGACCGAGGGCATCCACCCGCGGACCGCCGCCGTCTCGGGCGGCTTCGGCCGCTGGAGTGGCCACCCGGTGGCCCACGGCAAGGGCCTGAGCCAGAACCCGCACCTGGCCATCGACCTGGAACACACCGGCATGCTGGGCGGCTCCATGGAGACCACCGCCAAGATCAATATCTACCCCGTGGAGCCCGGCGCATGACCACCTGGGCGATGGTGTTCGACCTGAAGCGCTGCATCGGCTGCAACGCCTGCGTCGTCGCCTGCAAGATGGAGAACGCCCTGCCGGAGGACGTCTTCTTCACCCGCACCTTCGTAATCGAGGTCGGCGCGTTCCCGGAAGTCCGGCGGGTCTACATCCCGACCCTGTGCAATCAATGCCAGGACGCGCCCTGCGAGACGGCCTGTCCCAGCGGCGCCACCGAGAGCCGCGCGGACGGCATCGTCATGGTCGATCAGGACAAGTGCATCGGTTGCAGCGCCTGCGCCGTCGCCTGTCCCTACGACAACCGCAGCCAGCTCACCCAGGAGGCCCTGGACGGCAGCTATTTCGGCCCCGGCCAGCAGGCCGCCTTCGAACTGACCCGCGGCGAACGCTGGCAGGCCGGCACCGTCACCAAGTGCGATTTCTGCAGCCGTCGGGTCGATGCCGGACAGGAACCCGCCTGCGTCGCCTCCTGCCCCACCGATGCCCGCATTTTCGGCGACCGGGACGACCCGGACAGCGCCCCTAGCCGGCTGATCCGCCAGCGCAACGGCCGCCCGCCCATGCCGGAGAAGAACACCCGGCCCAACGTGTTCTACGTGGATTAGCCGTCATGTCCGAAATGCAGATGGTCGGCGACAGCTTCCGCCTCGGCTACCGGGCCCAGCGGCATTGGGACGGCGCCATGGCCGGCGCCTTCTTCTGCGGCGAATTGGGGGCGGGGCTGTTCCTGGCGGCGATGGTGCTGGAGGTGGTGCCGGGGATGCTGCTCGGCCTGTTGCTGACCGGCGTCGGCAAGCCGATCCTTCATTTCGCCCACCTGGGGGCGCCGGGGAAATCCTGGCGCGCCATCCTGCGGCCCGATAGGTCCTGGACCAGCCGGGGCCTGATCGCCATCGTGGTGTTCTGCGGTGCCGGCCTGCTGCACACCGTCAACGCCGCCACCGGCGATGTCATCCCGTTCGATCGGGCATGGCAGGTGCTGGCCGGTGCCGCCGCCCTGGTGGTGCTGACCTACCAAGGCTTCGCCATGTCCCATTCCACCGCCATCGCCCTGTGGAGCACGGCGATGATGCCCATCGCCGGCCTGCTCTACGGTCTGGCCGGCGGCGTCATCGTCAGCCTACTGCTGCGGAGCGGCGCGGCCGGGCCGTTGCTCATGGTGGCGCAGGGCCTGCTGCTGGCGGTCGGGGTCATGCTGTTTTGTCTCCTGTACGCCGCCCAACACGGCTCGCCCGGCGGCCGGCTGTCGGCGGAGTTGCTGTTTCGCGGCCGCTATGCCCGCTGGTTCCATGGTGTCGTCGTGGCCGTGGGACTGGTGCTGCCGACGCTGGCCTTTTGGCTGGGCGGCGGCGGGCCGATCAATCTGGCCATCGCGGCGGCGGGCGTGCTGGCCGGCTTCCTCGCCTTCCGGATCCTGGTCTTCAAGGCCGGGGTCTACGAACCGGTGATGGATTTCAGCGCCCTGCTGGGCGATAGCGGAAAGGCCATCCCATGACCGTTGTTCTAGCCGAAGCCGATATTGCGCCGTTGCTGTCCTACGATGCGCTGATCCCAGCCATGGAAAAGGCGCTGGCCGCTTTTTCCGCCGGGCAGGTGATCCAGCCGGTGCGCAATATGCTGACCATCGAAGAGGAGAAACGCTACCTGGGCGTGATGCCGGCGGTGACGGACAATGCCATGGGCGCCAAGCTGGTGAGTTTCTATCCGGGCAACGCTGGCTCGCCACTCCCCACGCACCTGGCCACCATCGCCCTATTCGAGCCGTCGACCGGCCAGCCGCTGGCCTTCCTGGACGGCCGCCTGATCACCGAGATGCGTACCGCGGCCGTCTCGGCCGCCGTGACCAAATATGCCGCCAAGCCCGATGCCCGGGTGCTGGCCCTGCTGGGCAGCGGCGTACAGGCCGACGCCCACCTGGACGCTCTCAAGCAGGTGCGTCCGATCGACGAGGTGCGGGTCTGGAGCCGAACCAAGGCACATGCCGAGGCCTTCGCCGAACGGCACGGCGCCCAGGCCATGGACGCCGAGGCCGCCGTGCGCGGCGCCGACGTCATCGTCGCTGCCACCAACGCCCTGGAACCGGTCCTGCGCGGCGCCTGGCTGGCCGACGGCGTCCACGTCAACACCGTCGGCTCGCCCCGGCCGACCTGGCGGGAGTTGGACGATGACGCCATGGCCAATACCCTGATCGCCGATTCCCGCGACGCCGTGGCCCAGGAATCCGGCGACGTGATCCTGTCGGGCGCGACGGTGTTCGCGGAAGCCGGCGAGATCTTCACCGGCGATAAGCAGGTGCCGCCGGGCGCCACCACTGTCTTCAAGTCGGTCGGCCTGGCGGTCGAGGATATCGCCACGGCCCGGCTGGTCTACGACGCCTGGGAATCCCGTTAATTCGCGACCCTACTCGTCCTCGGCCAGGAAGTTCCGCACTTCGTTCAGGAAGCGCGGCCAGGCCGGCTCGTCCTCCAGGATCAGGTGGTTGGCGCCCTCCAGCGGGACGAAGCGGGCATTCGGGATCATCGCCGCCAGGCGCCGGCCTTCATCGAACGGCACGATGCCATCGTCGCGGCAGTGCAGCACCAGGGTCGGCGCCGTGACCTGGCCGAGCAGATCGCTGACATCGACGTTTAGGTTCGCCTCGCGAATGCGCACGGCGTTTTCCGGCGATACACTGATCTTCTGGAGCTCGTTGAACCAATCCCACTGTTCCTGCGTACCGCCGGGCACGAAGCTCGAGGTGAACAATTGCCGAAAGGCCGGATTGTCCTGTCCCCAGCCATGCTTGATCAAGGTCAGCATGGCTTCCGCCTGCTCCGCCTCTTCCGGGTTTCCTCGCTGCAGTGAACCCCGGGTGTATCCGCCATACAGAACCAACCGACTGACCCGTTCCGGGTGCCGGACCGCATAGGCGGCGGAAATGGCACAGCCCTGGGAAACACCGAACAAGGGGAAGCGTTCCAAACCGACGGCGTCGACGACAGTTTCCAGATCGGCCAGGAAGGCGTCGAACGAGACCTCCTCGGTATCCCAGTCCGACAGGCCGTTGGCGCGCTGGTCGAAGCGGACCAGCATGTGATCGCGGCTCAATTCCTGCAGCAGGTGCCGCCAGATCGGGCTCTCCCAATCGAATTCCAGGTGGCTCATCCAATGGGGCGACCTGACCAGGGGCGGGCCGTTGCCGGCGGTGGCATAGGCGATCTGCGTGCCGTCGGGGGCGATGCAGAAGCGGATGTCCTGCGCCACTGGAATGGTTTTGCCCGCACCGGGCTCCGCCGCCGGCGTGGCGGCCGTCACGCCGTCCCAGCGCCAGACCCGCAGCGGCTTGTCGATGTTCTTCAGATCGATTTCACCGGCGTCGATAAAGGTGATGCCGACCTTGCCGGCGACTTGATTGTAGACGCTGTCGGACGCCAACAGACCGCCGTTCGGCGCCTGGCGTTCGAGGCGGGCGGCGATGTTGACACCGTCGCCGAAGATGTCGTCATCCTCGATAATGATATCGCCGAGGTTGATGCCGATGCGGAACTCGATCGGGGTTTCGCCGCTCGGATCGGCATTGCGTTCGGCCATGGCGTTCTGGAAATCGACCGCGCAGGCCACCGCATCGACGACACTGGCAAACTCGACCAGCGCGCCGTCGCCCATCATCTTGACAACCCGGCCGGCGTGCTCCGCGACGGCCGGGTCGAAGCGGTCGCGCCAGATCGCGCGCAGGGCCGCCATGGTGCCGGTTTCGTCCGCCCCCATCATGCGGCTGTAGCCGACCACGTCGGCCGCCAGGATAGCCGCCAGCCTGCGCGTAACGGATGACTCGCTCATCACCCTCGATCCAACCTGTTTCCCCTTCGGCAATGGTAACTTGGCGGCGGACGGGATGCCTAACCAAAAACGCGGGCTAACAACGTTGGAAAACGCGCGTGGTCGAGGCGATCTTCCCGGCGAACCGATCCCAGCCGCGCATCGCCTTGAACTCGGGGGTTTCCAGGGCTTCGGGGCCGTCCAGTTCATAGATCGTGGTGTAGCAGCGGGCCGGCGAGGCGGAGCCGACCCCAACCTCGGTGACCCAGGTGTCGCCGACCGAGACATAGCGGACGCCGGCGTTGACGCCGGGGCAGGCCAGCGCGTCGGGCAGATGTACCTCGTCGTACCAGGTGTTCCAGGCCTCCTCCTCCGCCGGATCGATCTCGGCCGTGACGATCAACAGGCATTTGGGGAAATCGGGCATCAGATTGCTCCGCTGTCGGTGAATGACTTTGCCAATGATAGCCGGCGGATGCCAAGTTTAGGCCATGAACAACGGCAGCCAGAGCACCGAGGCCTCGTTCGAGGCCTTTCGCGGCCAGGCCCTCGGCATCTTCGCGGTGCTCTGCGCCGGCTTCGTGGCCAGCCAGTTCTACCGTGTATCGAACGCGGTGATCGCGCCGGAACTGATGCGCACCCTGGCGATCTCGGCCGAAGCCATGGGGGTGATCACGGGGATGTATTTCCTCACCTTCGCCGCCGCGCAATTGCCGGCCGGCATCCTGCTCGACCGCTTCGGGCCGCGCCGGACCATGTCGGCCCTGTTCATCCTGGCCGTCGTCGGCAGCGTGGTGTTCGCCCTGGCCCAGGGGGTGGCGGGGCTGGCCATCGGCCGGGGCCTGATGGGCCTGGGCTGCGCCACCGGGTTGATGGGCGCGCTGGTTGCCATCGCCCGCTGGTTCCCGCCCGGGCGCTTCGCCCAGCTCAGCTCGCTGCTTTACACCATCGGCGGCGCCGGCTTCCTGCTGGCGACGACGCCGCTGGCGGCGATCGCCGGCGGCTTCGGCTGGCGCGGCGCCTTCTGGATGATGGCGGTCGTCACCGCCCTGCTGGCGGTCTTGCTGTATGCCGTGGTGCGGGATCGGCCGGCCGGCCAGGAAATACCCGAGAGCGCCCGCGAAACGCCGGGGGAGATCTGGCAGGGCATGAAGGACGTGCTGGCCAACCGCGAACTGCGCTTCGTCTGCGCCATGCAGTTCGTCACCTTCGGCACCACCCTGGCCGTGGTCGGGCTGTGGGCCGGGCCGTATTTCAACGACGTGCACGGCCTGCAAGGGGTGATGCGGGGCAATCTGCTGTTGCTTTTGAACATTTCCATGCTTGTCGGGGTAATGGCCTTTACCTTCATCGAACGCTGGCTGAACAGCCGCAAATGGGCGATCGGCGGCGGTGCCATCCTATCCGTCGTGCTGCTGGCGATCCTGGCCCTGGTGCCGGACCTCGGCCTCTGGCCGGCCACCGTGCTGTTGGTGGCATTCGGGCTGTCCAGTGCCCACGTCATG
The DNA here is from genome assembly GCA_030746635.1 of Alphaproteobacteria bacterium. Taxonomy (GTDB): domain Bacteria; phylum Pseudomonadota; class Alphaproteobacteria; genus JASLMH01. The sequence continues at coordinate 37,402 of JASLMH010000016.1, forward strand.
CTGATCCACGCCCATGCCCGGGTCGTGCTGCCGGACCATCTGGTCGGACGCGGCCTGACCCTGCAGAACCTGGCGGTGTTCCTGGGCGTGTTCACGATCCAGTCGGCCTCGGGCCTGATCGTCGGCCAGTTCGACGATGGCACTGCCGGCGCGCCGGAAGCCGCCTATCGGGCGGTGTTCGGCTTTCTGGCCCTGGCCACCCTGCTGGCCCTGGCGATCTACCTGCGCTGCCGGAACGTGCGGCCGATGGCGGAAGGGGCGGCGACGTGACCGCGGGCAACGGCCCGCGGTCGGGGCCGCTGCCGCTGCACGGCACGGCGGAGAAGCCCGCGTCGATGCCCTGGGCGCTGCTGGCGGCCGCGTGCCTGGCATCCTTTGCCATCACCGCCTCCGGCAGCACCCGGGCGCCGTTCCTGATCGACATGGCCCGCGACCTCGACGTCAGCCTGCCCATGGTCGCCAATCTGTTCGGCCTGATCTCGGTTTCCTGGGGCGTCGCCTCGTTCGTCGCCGGCGCCGGTTCCGATCGCTGGGGTCGGCGGCCGTTTCTGGTCGGCGCGCCGGTCGGCCTGGCCCTGTGCATGGTCGCCGTCGCCAATTCCGAAAGTTACCTGGCGGTGGTGAGTTGGGCGGTCGCCGGCGGCGGTTTCGCCGGCTTGTTCACCGGCGTCAGCCTGGCCGAGGTGGCCAGCCGGGTGGTCGACCACCAGCGCGGCCGGGCCTTGAGTTGGGTGATGAGCGGCCAGTCCCTGACCATGTTGATCGGCGTCCCGCTGGCAGCCCTGATCGGTGCCGGTATCGGCTGGCGCGGCGTGCATATCTGCGTCGCCGCCCTGTCGCTGATCTCGGCCGTGGCGATGTTCGCCACCACCAGACCCGCCTCGCATCCGGTCAGCGGTCGCGTCAGCGCCGCCTCGCCGCCGCCGACCTTGCGCGCCGCCGTCTCGGCCCGGGTGGTCAAGCTGCTGGCCAGCGTCGTCGCCGAGCGGATCTGTTTCGGCCTGGCGGCGGTCTATTACGCCACCTTCCTGCAATCGACGCACGGCCTGTCGTTGCAGGTGCTGGCCCTGCCGTTGGCGGTGTTCGCCGTCGGCAACATCCTGGGCACCCTGCTGGGCGGCCAGTTGGCCGATCGCCTGGCGAACCGCATGCTGACCTTCGCGGTGGCGATGATCGCCTCGGGCGTGGTGGCGATCCTGTTGTTCGGCTGGCGACCCAACGTGACGGTATCGGTGACCCTGGGCTTCCTTTACGGCCTCTGCAATGCCCTGGCCCGGCCCTCCCTGATGGCGTCCCTAGCGGAGGTGCCGGCCCATGTGCGCGGCACCGTCATGGGCCTGAACAGCACCGTCGCCTCGATCGGCTGGCTGGCCGCCGCCGCCCTGGGCGGCTGGATGCTGGCCACCGTCGGCTTCGACGGCTTCGGCCCCCTGGCGGCGCTGCTGGCGATCTCCGGCGCCGCCCTGGCCCTGCTGGGTCCAAGCATCGTCGACCGCAAATAGCGCCTCAATCGAGGGGCGGCCGGGCCAAGTGCCAATCCGTGGCCGCCTGATAGGCGACGCCGGCCCGCAGCAGCAGCGGCTCCCGCCACCAGGCCGCCTCCAGTTGCAGCCCCGCCGGCAGGCCGTCGGCGGTGAAGCCGCAGGGCAGCGACAGGCCCGGCAGTTCGCCGAAGGCGCCGCAATAGGTGTTGCGGGTGGCATCCCGGGTCGCCTCCAGCAGCGAGCGGTCTTCCTCCACCGGCGGCACCAGGCTCGGCACCGTCGGCGATAGCAGGATGTCGATGTCCCCGAACAGCCGGCCCAGGCGGGCCTTCCAGGATGCCTTGGCGGCCAACGCCCTGGAATAATCCACCGCCGAATAGTCGCGGCCGGTGATCATCCGGTCATAGACCTGGCCGTCGAACCATTCGCGGCCGCGGTCCAGCCTTTCAGCGTTGACGGCGCAGGCGTCGGCGAAAATCATCACGCTGGCCCAGGCCTGCATCTCGGCCGCCTCGGCCAGGTCGACGTCGACCAGTTCGGCGCCCCGGGCCTCCAGCACCCGGGCCGCCGCCATCACCAGCTCCGCCACCCCGGCATCGGCGTCGTCGAAATAGAAGCTTCGCGGCAGGCCGATCCGCACACCGGCGATGCCGTCGTCCAGGCTCGGCAGGAAGTTCTCCAACGGCCGCGCGGCCGAGACCGGGTCGGCCGGGTCGTGGCCGGCGATCACCGCGAACAGCCGCGCCACATCGGCCACCCGGCGGGCCAGTGGGCCGATGGTGTCGTGGGCCGGGCTGACCGGGGTGGAGCCGGTGTTCGGCACCCGGCCGTGGGTCGGCCGCAGGCCGGCGACGCCGGTCATCGAGGCCGGCAGGCGGATCGAGCCGCCGGTATCGCTGCCCAGCGCGGCGGCGCACATATCGGCGATCACCGCCGCGCCGGAACCGCCCGACGAGCCGCCGGGCACCCGATCGGGGTCCCAGGGGTTGCGGCAGGGCCCGGCCAGCGGGTTGGTCGAGCGGATGCCGAAGGCCAGTTCCTGCATGTTGGCCTTGCCGATCAGCACGGCGCCGGCCCGGCGCAGGCGGCGGACCACGGTGGCGTCCTGGTTCGGCACGTTGTCCTGGAAGAACAACGAGCCGGAGGTGGTGCGCAGGCCGGCGGTGTCGATGTTGTCCTTCACCGCCACCGGCAGGCCGTGCAGCAGGCCCAGCCAGCGGCCGTCGAGGGCCGCCCTATCGGCCGCCCGGGCCGCTTCGCGGGCGCCCGGGGCGTCCACCGTCAGCATGGCGTTGATCAGGCCGTTGTGCCGCTCGATCGCCGCCAGACAGGCCTCGGTGGCGGCCAGGGCGCCCGGCCCGCTCACCACAGGGCCTCGCCGTCGGTGGTCGAGACATGGGCGGCGACCACCTTCCAGCCGACGTCGGGGAAGCGCACCAGGGTCTGGCTCTGGCGGCCGATCAGGTCCCTACCGCGCACCTTGAATTCCAGGTTGGTGGTGGCGAAATCCCGCCCCAGGGTGAGGATCTCCAGCCGCAGGCGCCGCTCCTTGATGCCCGGCCCTGGCTTGCGGGCGACCCGGTGGCGGTGGATTTCATCGAAGCCGTAACCCTGTTCGTTCATGGCGTAGCGGATGGTGTGCGGGCTGTGCCAAAACGTGGCGTCCAGGACCTCGACGTCCCTGTCGATCAGGGCCTGTTCGTAGCGTTCGAACAGCTCGCGGACCTCCTCGACCACGTCGGGGATGTTGGGGGTCAAATCGTCCATCAGCCGCCCTCCAGGGCCAACGCCGTCGCCACCAACGCCATGTCCGCCCCCCGGCCGGCCAGGATCGACAGGCCGACCGGCAGGCCGTCGACGGTGGCGCCCGGCAGGTTGAGTTGCGGCAGGCCGGCCAGGCCGCCATGGGCGCACAGGCACAGGATCCGTTCGCGCACCGGGTTCTGCTGGTCCAGCGGCAGGGCCTTTATTGGCGCCGGGAACGGTGTCGTCGGCAGGCACAGGATGCTGCCGGGCGGCAATAGATACTCCAGTCGGCCCCGCGCCTCGCGCCGCATCAGGGCGGCCCATTGCCGATCCACCTCCGGGACCTGCGAGCCGTTGATCAGGCCCCGGGCCACGTTGAAGGCCAGGGCCGGGTTGTCGCGCTCCAGCCAGGGTTTGAAGGTCCGCCAGGCCTCGGCCGTCTGCAGGGTGCGCTGGGCCCGGCCCCAGACCGACAGGCCCTGGGGCGCCATCACCTCCTCGCGGGTATCGCCGATCAGCGCAGCCAGCCGCTCGACCAGTGGCCGCAGGGCCTCGCGGGTGTCCGGCTCGGCGAAGGCGAAACCGTCGACGGCGACGATCAATCGTTTCGGCGGGTCCGCCGGCACCGCCTCGGCCAGCATCACTTCCGAGACCCTGGCGAAGGTGGCGGCGTCGCGGGTGAACCAGCCGGTGGTGTCGGCGGCCGGCGCCTGCGGCAGCATGCCCGTCAGGTCCAGGCGGCCGTGGGTCGGGCGGATGCCGTACAGGCCGCAGAAGCTGGCCGGTACCCGCACCGAGCCGCCGGTATCGCTGCCGATGGCGGTATCGCACAGCCCGGCCGCCACCGCCGCCGCCGAGCCCGAGGAGGAGCCGCCGGGCACCCGGTCCGGGGCGGCGCTGTTCAGGGGCGTGCCGTAGAACGGGTTCTCGCCCAGGATGCCCAGGGAGACCTCGTCGGTGATGGTCTTGCCGATCAGCCTCGCCCCGGCGTCCAGCAGGGTGCGCACCGCCCAGGCATGCGCCTCCGGTACCGGGTTCTGCTTGGCCCAGCCCGGATTGCCGCCGCCGGTAGGGAAGCCTGCGACGTCGAACAGATCCTTGGCGGCGAAGCTCAGCCCGGCCAGCGGCCCCTCGGCCGCGCCCTCGATCCGGACGTCCGGGCCGGGCACGAAGGCATTGACGGCATCCGGCATCTGGCGGCTTCGGCTATCGATCGTCAGGCCGACGAGAGGACATGGATGACGCGTTCGGCGATCATGTCCTTGGTCTTGGCGCCGTAGGCGGCCATGTGCGGCGAGGCGGCATGTGCCTTCAGGGCGTCCAGGCTTTCCCATTTTTCGACCACCACGAAGGTATCGGGGCCGAACTCGGTCTGAAACGAGCCGACGCCCTCGGCATCGACCGCCGCACCGTATTCGATGCAGCCATCCTCGGCATGCACCGCGGGCACATTGGCCTTGAAGGCCTCCAGAATGGCATCGCGCTGACCCGGTTTGGCGGTGATCATAGCCAGTACATGAACCATCGACATAGCCACATTCCTTCTTCCGTTGAATCTATCGACCCCAAGCCGGATCGGCTCTCACGGTATAGCAGGCATGCCGGTCGGTGGCGCCGGAATTTAGGGCTTGCTGTCCATGGGGCGGCGTCGGGTGCTCCAAATTTCGCCGCCGGTCTGTTCGACACCGAGATCGCAACGCCCGGACCGGTCGGGTCGGAGAAGGGCAGTTCGACGAATCCGCGCCACGATTCATGGCCGAATACCGGAAAAGGAAATTCCCCTGGCATTAGCGCCCAGGAGATCGTCAATCGGGTTTCTACCGCCTTATGCGCGGTTGGGCGTCGTCAAAGCGATCGGGGCCGGATCCAAAACAGCACCAATCGACTTTGACGACGCCCCGCGTCGGACATGCGCGAGCATCCGCCGCGGCCGACGATCTGTCCGCTATGCGGCGCGGACGTCGGCGAGGAAGGTCTCGACCGTCGACTTCAGGCCGTCGGCCTGTTTCGCCAGTTCCGTGGAGGCCGACATCACCTGGCCGGAGGCGGCGCCGGTCTCCGACGTCGCCTCGCTGACCT
>JASLMH010000170.1 GCA_030746635.1 Alphaproteobacteria bacterium
CGCCCCGTACTTCGTTGATGATGCGGGTGGCGGTGCGGCCGAGAAAGTCATGGTCGAAGGGGAAATAGTCCGCCGTCATGCCGTCGGTCGAGGTCACCGCCCGCAGGGCGCAGATGTATTCATAGGTGCGGTCGTCGCCCATCACCCCGACGGTGCGGACCGGCAACAGGGCCGCGAAGGCCTGCCAGATGGCGTCGTACAGGCCGGCGTTGCGGATCTCGTCGAGGTAGATGGCGTCGGCCCGGCGCAGGATTGCCAGCTTCTCCTCGCTGACCTCGCCGGGACAGCGGATCGCCAGGCCGGGGCCGGGGAAGGGGTGGCGGCCGACCAGGCTTTCGGGCAGGCCCAACTCGCGGCCCAGATCGCGCACCTCGTCCTTGAACAGCTCACGCAGCGGTTCGACCAGGGCCATGTTCATGCGTTCGGGCAGGCCGCCGACATTGTGGTGGGACTTGATGGTGGCGCTGGGGCCGCCGAAGGGCGATATGGATTCGATGACGTCCGGGTACAAGGTGCCCTGGGCCAGGAAATCGGCGCCGCCAATATGCCGCGCCTCCTCCTCGAACACGTCGATGAAAGTGGCGCCGATGATCTTGCGCTTTTCTTCCGGGTCGCTGATGCCGGCCAGCTTGCCCAGGAACATCTCGGCGGCGTCCCGATGCACCAGCGAGATGTTGTAGTGCTCGCGGAACAGGTCCACCACCTCCGTCGCCTCGCCCTCCCGCAACAGGCCATGATCGACGAACACGCAGGTCAGTTGCTCGCCGATCGCCTCGTGCAACAGCACCGCCACGACCGAGGAATCGACGCCGCCCGACAGCCCGCAGATGACCCGGCCGTCGCCGACCTGGGCCCGCACCCGGGCCTCGGCTTCCTGGCGGAAGGCAGCCATGTTCCAATCGCCCCGGCAGCCGGCCACCCGGTGGGTGAAGTTGTGCAACAGGGCGCCGCCGTCCGGGGTGTGGATCACCTCCGGATGGAACATCACGCCATAGAAGCGCCGTGCGTCATCGGCGATGACGGCGAACGGCGCGCCCTCGGAGGTGGCGACGACGCGAAAGCCCTCCGGCAGGCGGGTCACCCGGTCGCCGTGGCTCATCCAGACCTGATGGCGTTGTCCGGTCCGCCACAGGCCGTCGAACAACTGGCAGTCGGCATCGACGTCGATGAAGGCGCGGCCGAACTCCCGCTGGTCCGAGGCCTCGACCTCGCCGCCCAGCTGGGCGCACATGGCTTGTTGGCCATAGCAGATGCCGAGCACCGGGATACCGAGGTCGAACAATTCCTGGGGCGCCCGGGGGGTGTCGCTGTCGATCACCGAGGACGGACCGCCCGAGAGGATCACCGCCCTGGGCTGGAAGCTGCGCAGCGCCTCCGCGCCCTTGAAATAGGGCACGATCTCGCTGTAGACGCCGCTTTCCCGCACCCGGCGGGCAATCAACTGGGTGACCTGGGAGCCGAAGTCGAGAATCAGGACGCGATCGGTCATGGCGCAGCTTTACGACGCCATCGCCGGTGTGTCCAGCGGACCGCCACCCGGCCGCGCGGCCGGTCCCGATCGATACCAAATAGCGCTGTTTTTCCTCAGTTCGTTGCGCCCTCGGCGTGGAATTTTTCGACCGCTTCCTGCAATTCGTCGTATTCCTCGCAGCCGAACAGGCACAACTCGTCCAGAATCGCCAGATGCGCCTCGGCCTTGGCCAGGTTGCCCACCTTCAGGTAGGCCTCGCCGACATATTCGTGGGCGCCGCGATGTTCGGGGTTGATCCGCAGGGCGATGCCGTAGTGCTTGAAGGCCAGCTCCATGTTGCCCAGTTGGCGGTGGGCGTAGGCCAGGTAGTTGTGGGCATCGGCGTTGTCGCCATTCGCCGCCAGCACCTTGTCGAGGGCGCCGATGGCGCCGGTCCAGTCCCGGTTTTCGATGGCCTGGCGCGCGGCCGCCAGTTCCGGACCACTGCCGCCGCCGACGGCCCAGGCCCCGGACGACCACAGCGTCAATCCGGCAAGCAAGATCGCCAATCTTTTCATTCCGACTTCCCCATCTCGCCCCGGCCCCCTCCGGCTTCCCGGCAAGAGCCGGGATCATAACGCCCGGCGGCGCATGACGGCGATGAAAAAGCCATCCGTATCGTGCCGCGCCGGGGTCAGTTGCAGGCTGGTCCCGTCGGCCGGACAATCGCCGGCCATGGTTGACGGCCAGGCGTCGGTGACCGGCACCGCTTCGAAACCGTCTCCCGTGGCCAGGAAGCCGGTGATTTGGTCGCCGTTCTCCGCCGGCAGCAGCGAGCAGGTGACGTAGATCAGGCGGCCGCCAGGCCGCACCAGTTCCGCCGCCCGGGCCAGGATGTCCCGCTGTGTGTCGCAGTAGCCAGTCAGCGCCTCGGGCGTCAGCCGCCAGCGGGCTTCCGGATTGCGCCGCCAGGCGCCCGAGCCGCTGCAGGGCACGTCCGCCAACACCATATCGGCCCGCCCCCGCAGTGCCGCCAGCGGGCCTTCGGCGCCGGCCTCCGACAGCGCCGGTATTTGCAGGTTGCGGGCGCCGGCCCGCTGCGCCCGCTGGTGCAACTGCCGCAGCCGCCGGGGATCCTGATCGAAGGCGAAGATCTGCCCCCGATTGCCCATCATCGCCGCCAGGGCCAGGCTTTTGCCGCCGCCGCCGGCGCAATAGTCGACCACCTGTTCGCCGGCCGCCCCGCCGGTCAGCAAGGCGGCGATCTGCGAGCCCTGGTCCTGGACTTCGACATGGCCGTCGCGATACAGGCGATGGCGGCTGATATCGGTACGTTCGGCCAGGCTCAGGCAGGCGGGCGACCAGCGGCCGGGCCGGGTGGCGATGCCGTCGGCGGCCAGTTCGGCGGCCGCCTCGGCTGGCTCGGACTTCAAGGTGTTGACGCGCAGATCGACCGGTGCCCGGCCATTCAGGGCGGCCATCTCGGTCGCCAGGCCGTCGCCAAATTGGCTTTCCAGTCCTTCGTGCAGCCAGGCCGGATAGTTGCCCCTGGCCCAGGCTGGCGCCGGTGCCTTGGCCGGTCCGGCCAGGCGGTCGAGGATCTCGCGTTCGGCGGTCTCCAGGGGCGCGGGGGCGAAACGGCCGCCGTCGAACAGGGCCTCGATAGCTTCGGCGTCGGCGTCGGGCCGCCGCATCAGATGGGCCAGCACCAGGCCGCGGCTGTCCGCGCCGCCGCCGTGCCAGGCGTAGTCGCCGCGATGGCGCAGCACGCCGTAGACGATGTCGTTGATGGCGGCGCGATCCTTGGCGCCGGCGTAGCGGCGGGCGCGAAAATAGCCGGCCACCAGGCGATCGGCGGGCGCCGTGTCCCGGGCGATCTGGTCGAGGAGTTCGATCGCCGCCTGCGCTCGGGCCGCCGGCCGCATCGCCGGCCCGTCAGTTGGGGTTCAGGGGGTAGTTCGGCGACTCCCGGGTCAGCGATACGTCGTGCACGTGGCTTTCTCGGAAGCCGGCCTGGGTGACGCGGACGAACTCGCAATGCCGCTGCATCTGCTGGATCGAGGAATTGCCGGTATAGCCCATGGCCGCCCGCAGGCCGCCGGTCAACTGGTGGATGATGTTGGCGACCGGGCCCTTGAACGGCACCCGGCCCTCGACACCCTCGGGCACCAGCTTGATGGCGTCGCGGATCTCCTCCTGGAAGTAGCGGTCGGCCGAGCCGCGGGCCATGGCGCCCAACGAGCCCATGCCGCGGTAGGATTTGTACGACCGGCCCTGGTAGAGGAAGATTTCGCCGGGCGCTTCCTCGGTGCCGGCCAGCAGCGAGCCGACCATGGCGCAATCGGCGCCGGCGGCGATCGCCTTGGCCAGATCGCCGGAATACTTGATGCCGCCGTCGGCGATCACCGGGATGTCGTTTTGCCGGCAGACCGACACCGCCTCCATGATCGCCGTCAGTTGCGGCATGCCGACGCCGGCGACCACCCGGGTGGTGCAGATCGACCCGGGACCGATGCCGACCTTCACGGCATCGGCGCCGGCCTCCATCAGGGCCTTGGCGCCGTCCGCCGTGGCGACGTTGCCGGCGGCCAATTGGGTGTAATTGCTTCGTTTCTTGATGGCGTTGACGGTGTCGATCACCCGGCTGGAATGGCCATGCGCGGTATCGACGACAATCAGATCGGCGCCGGCGTCGATCAGCGCCTCGGTGCGCGCCAGGCCGTCATCGCCGACGCCGGTGGCGGCGGCGACCCGCAAGCGGCCCTGTTCGTCCTTGGTGGCGTTCGGATAGGTCTGCGATTTCTCGATATCCTTCACGGTGATCAGGCCGACGCATTTGTAGGCGTCGTCGACCACCAGCAGCTTCTCGATGCGATGCTTGTGCAACAGCCTTTTCGCCGCCGCGCTGTCGGCGCCGTCCTTGACGGTGACCAGGTCGTCCTTGGTCATCAGTTCGCTGACCGGCTGCTGTAGGTCGGTGGCGAAGCGGACGTCGCGGTTGGTCAGGATGCCGACCAGCCGGCCGCTGCCGGCCTCGACGACGGGAATGCCGGAGATGCCGTGGCCGTCCATCAACCCAAGCGCCGTTTCCAGGGTCTGTTCGGGGTGAATGGTCACCGGGTTGACCACCATGCCGGCCTCGAACTTCTTGACCCGGCGCACTTCCTCGGCCTGTTCCTCGTTGCTCATGTTCTTGTGGATCACGCCAATGCCGCCCAGTTGCGCCATGGCGATGGCCAGGCGGTGCTCGGTGACCGTGTCCATGGCCGAGGACATCAGGGGGATGCCCAATTCGATGGCGCGGGTGACCCGGGCGTGGACCTCGACCTCGGTCGGCAGCACCGCCGAGGCCGCCGGTTTCAGAAGAACATCATCGAATGTAAGCGCCTCGGGTATCGTCATGCTGCCACCTGCCTCCTGAAAATGGCGCGCACTATGCCACGCCGGCCGAAACAAAAACAGGGCGCACCAGGCACCCTGTCGATCCGCACTTGCGGCGGCGGCATGCTCCCGGCCGCCGCCCCGGCAATGTCTCTATTTCGCCTGCCGTTCAGCTTCCAACTCCTTTTCCATATCGCCCTCCGGCATCTCACCGGCTGGCCGGCCATACATCTGGGGGTAGACCTCCTGGAACACTTGGCGCATCTCCGCCAGGGGAACATCGGCATAGAAACCGCGATCGCGAACGTATTCCATGTGCTTGTTGCCGGCCTTGTCGAAGGGGTGAAAAACCGAATCGTTGCGGCCGTCGAACTCCAGCGGCAGGACGCCGAATTTGTCGCACAGGCTGAGATTGAAGACCGGCGTCGCCTTGACCCATTTACCTTCCAGATAGATTTCCGCGAAGCCGTGGAAAACAAACAGATCGGTGCCCTGCAGTTCCAGCATCCGCTTCGAGGCTAGGTGGTTGCGCACGTCGGCGTAGCCCAGGCGGGCGGGAATGCCCACGACCCGGCAACAGGCCGCCATCAGCGCGCTCTTGGTGATGCAGAAGCCGTGATTGCGCGCGATTACGCCGCTGCCCTTGATGCCATCCTCGGTCAGGTCGACGCCATAGGGGTTGTAACGGAAGCCATCGCGGATCGCGTAGAAGATACGCACCGCCTTTTCGAGATCGCTGCCGTCCGTGCCCGCCGCCTGCTTGGCGAAGGCGATCACGTCCGGGTGGTCGCTGTCGACGTAGACGCCCGGTTTCAGGTATGGGGTAAGGTCTTCGCCGTCGTCCGCGGCGATCTCGGCACCGGCCATGGGCGCTGTTTCCTCGCTATCCGAATTGCGTTGTTGCCCTCATATAGCGCAATTCGCTCCGCTCTCCTAGTCGGCGCCTCGGGTTTGCCTGGAATTGGCCTCGCCGCCGCGATAGCCCGTGGCGACGACGTACATTTCCGCCGAATCGGCGCGGCTGGCCGGCGGCTTGGCGTGGCGGACCGAGGTGAAATGCCGCTTCATCGCCGCCAGCAACCGATCTTCCGTGCCGCCCTGCCAGACCTTGGCCACGAAGCAGCCGCCGGGGCGCAACAAATCCATCGCCAGCGCCAGGGCATCCTCGACCAGGGCGACGATGCGCAGATGATCGGTGGCGCGATGGCCGGTGGTCGTGGGCGCCATGTCGCTGAGCACGAGATCGGCGCCGCCGTCCAGGGCCCCGCGGATGCGGCCGGCGTTGGCCGGATCGGAAACGTCGGCCTGCATCACCTCGGCGCCGCCAAGGCTTTCGACTTCCACCAGGTCGACCGCCAGCACCCGGCCCGACGGTCCCAGGGCCTCGATGAGCACCTGGGTCCAGCCGCCCGGCGCGGCGCCGAGGTCGACCGCCGTCAGGCCCGGTTTGAGGAACCGGAAGCGCTCGTCGAGCTGCAACAGCTTGTAGGCGGCGCGCGAGCGATAGCCCTCCCGTCGGGCGGCGGCCACATAGGGGTCGTTCAATTGCCGTTGCAGCCAGCGGGTGGACGAGGTCTTGCGGCGCCGCGCGGTGCGCACCCGGACCGACAGATCACGGCCCGAGGGTCCCGAACGCCGCGCGCCGCCCGACCGTCCCGGCTTTTTGGCCATGGCTGGACCCTTTCCGAAGTTGGCCCGGCGATTCCAGTGAAACTGGAATGTCGCTAGCTGCCGGCGGCTTGTTGCGGGGGCCCTCGGTCCTCGGCCTGCATTTGCGACACCAACAGGCCCTCGCGCAGGCCCCGATCGCCGACCCGCAGCCGGCCGACCGGCCAGGTCCGGCAGATCGCCTCCAGGATGGCGCAGCCGGCCACCACCAGGTCGGCCCGGTCGCGGCCGATGCAGGGGTGCCGAGCCCGTTGCTCCAGCGACATATCGCGCAGACGGCGCGAAACCGCAAGGGCATCGACGAACGACAACCACAGGCCGTCGACCCGCTGCCGGTCGTATTTCGCCAGGTCCAGGTGCACGCCCGACAGGGTCGTCACCGTGCCCGAGGTGCCGATCATCTGCACCGCGCTGCCGTCGATGTGGCGGCTGATTTGCTGGGCCTGTTCGAAGGGGTGCAATTCGTCGCAGATGCGGGCCACCAGCTCCTCATAGACCGTCGGTGACAGCTCCCGGCCGTCATACTGCTCGGTCAGGGTGACGACGCCGTGCGGCAGCGAGGTGGCGGCGATCGGCTCGGCCCCGCGCAATTGATCATGGGCTACCCAAATCAATTCGGTGCTGCCGCCGCCGATGTCGAACACCAGGGCATGCCGGCTCTGCCGGTCCAGCAGCGGCCGGCAGCCGGTCACCGCCAGGTTGGCCTCCTCGCCGGGCGAGATGATCTCCAGGCGCAGGCCGGTCTGGTGTTCGACCCGGGCGAGGAATTCGTTGCAGTTGCTGGCCCGGCGGCAGGCCGCCGTGGCGACGTTGCGGGCCCGGGTGACGCCGCGCCGGCGCATCTTGGCGGCGCAGACCTTCAGCGCCGTGATGGTCCGCTCCATGGCTTCCGGCGACAGCCGGCCGCTGCGGTCGACGCCCTCGCCCAGTCGGACGATGCGGGAAAAGGCATCGATCACGCGAAAGCCGTCGCGCGTCGGCCGGGCCACCAGCAGTCGGCAGTTGTTGGTACCCAGATCGACGGCGGCGTAGGTATGCCCCCAACGCCCCCGTGTTTTCTTCTTATCCTCGCCGGATCGGCGGCGTTCCCGCCACGCCGGATCCCGCTGGCCGCCCTGTCGCGCCACGTCCCTGTCCGTTCCGTTTGTTTTGCCACAGCTTGACCCGGCGCGGTGGCACTTGGCAATAGTTAAGCCGAAGGGCGACGGCCGCTCGGGACGCCGCCGGGCGCCGCCGCGTCGGTTGACAAGGCGATGGCCGCTTCATAGGTTGCGCGTGGCGATCCGGAGCGGACGCCGGGGCCTCGTTGGGGGCTCGTCTAATGGTAGGACAGCGGACTCTGACTCCGTAAGTACAGGTTCGAATCCTGTGCCCCCAGCCAACTTTCAAAGCCGACTAAGCGGACATCCCAACGAGCGAAAGTCGTTGCTGCCCTTCAGGCCGCGCCGCGACCGCCGGCTTCGACGTTGCGCTTGATGTTGGCCAGGCTGATGGTGGCTTCTTCGTCGACGCGCTGGATCATCGCCTCGGTCGGCGGCTTCGGCCGGGCCGGGTTGATCACCGTGCGGGTATAGCGGCAGCCGCCGTCGACCGCCTCGAAGTCGTACTGGGCCACGATCGGGCCCAGGAACTCGGTGCCGGTCTCGGCGATCCAGCGGCGCGGCCGGTCGCTTTCCAGCACCTCCCAGTTCAGTTCCGCCGGGCCGCTGCGGGTGTGCCAGTCCTCGCGGAAGGTCTCGCCCGCTTCCAGCGGCCGGTCGGGGCTGTGCATTTGGTGTGAGGCGGCGATCCATTCGGGCCAGGAGTTGGGGTTGGTGACGTAGTCGTAGACGGCGGCCGGCGGCGCGTCGATCAGGATGCCGTGGCTGCGGCGAAAGGCATGGGTCTCGGTCACGGGTCCGTCCTGTCATGAAATTCGCGTGGTGGTGGGCAAGTTAGCGCATGGACGCCGCCCGCGCATGATATGTTTCCCGAACCATTGGATGCGGGTTGGACACAGCGTCGGGAGATGGCCATGCGGGCGATGATCATACGTGAACCGGGCGAGCCGGAGGTCTTCGAGGCGGCCGAGATCGAGCGGCCGGCGGTGCCGGCGGGCCACCTGTTGGTGCGGGTGGCGGCGACCTCCGTCAACCCGGTGGATTGGAAGATCCGCCGCCTGGGCCTGCCGCTTGGTCCCGAGATGCCGGCGGTGCTGCAGGGCGATGTTGCCGGCACGGTCGAGGAAGTGGGTGCCGGGGTCAGTGATTTCCGGCCCGGCGATGCGGTGTTCGGCTGCGCCGGCGGGGTCAGGGGCAGCGGCGGCGCCCTGGCCGAGTACATGCTCTGCGATGCCGACCTGCTGGCCCTGAAACCGGAGAGGTTGAGCATGGCCGAGGCGGCGGCGCTGCCGTTGGTCTGCCTGACCGCCTGGGAAGGCCTGGTCGACGGCGCCGACGTCGGCGCCGGGCAGCGGGTATTGGTGCACGCGGGCGCCGGCGGCGTCGGCCACGTGGCGCTGCAGATCGCCCTGGCCCGGGGCGCCAGGGTGTTCGCCACCCATTCCGGCGGCCGCAAGGAGGACCTGGTGCGCGAACTGGGCGCCACCCCGATCAATTACCGGGAACAATCGGTCGCCGACTATGTCGCCGAGCACACCGGCGGCGCAGGCTTCGATGTGGTCTACGACACCGTCGGCGGCGACAACATCCCGCTGTCCTGGGAAGCCGCCCGCCCGCGCGGCACGGTGATCAGTTGCCAGAGCAACTCGACCCAGGACCTGACGCCGGTGCACCTGAAGGGGCTGCACCATATCGGCGTGCTGATGCTGCTGCCGCTGCTGCACGGCACCGGCCGCGCCCACCACGGCCTGATCATGACCCAGGTGGCGGCGCTGGCGGAGGAGGGGCGGCTGCGGCCGGTGCTGGACCCGGCCGGGTTCGCTTTGGCCGATGTCGCCGGGGCCCACGCGCATCTGGAATCCGGCCAGGCGATCGGCAAGGTGGTGGTCCGGGTCGGCGATTGAAGCGGGGCAAGATGATCCCGACCGAACCGTCGGAAGACCGCCTGTACCAGGCCGCTGAACTGGCACAATTCTACGATTTCGACAATCCATCCAACCCGGGCCACGACTATTGCCGCCAGCTAGCCAAGGATGCGCGGTCGGTGCTCGATCTCGGCTGTGGCACCGGACGGCTGGCGGCGGATTTGGCGGCGGAACGGTCGGTGGTCGGTGTCGATCCGGCGTCGGCCATGCTCGACGTTGCCCGACAGCGCCCCGGCGGCGATCGCGTCACCTGGGTCGAGGCGGATGCGCGGACGGTCCGACTGGGCCGCCAATTCGATCTGGTGCTGCTGACGGGGCATGCCTTTCAAGTATTCATCACCGAGGAAGACCAAAGATCGGTATGTGCGACCATCGCCGAGCATCTGACGGCCGGCGGCCAATTCATCTTCGATAGCCGAAACCCGGCCGCCGAAGCGTGGCGCGGCTGGACCCCGGACCGGTCAAGACGGTGTTTCGAGCATCCGTGGCCCGGCACCATCGAGGCCTGGAACGACGTCGGCCACGACGCCGCCACCGATATCGTCACCTATCAGACACACTACCGCGTCGTTGGCACGGACCGATGCTTCTCCGCGTCATCGAAGATCAGGTTTACGAGCCGGGACCTAGTCGCGGCTCTGCTGGCCGACGTTGGCCTGAAGGTCGATCGATGGCTTGGCGACTGGGACGGGGGCGCCTGCAAAACCGCCTCGCCGGAGATCATCCCGATCGGTCGGCTGGCCTGACCAGGCAAGACCGCCGGTGCGATCAATCGGAGGGGAGGGCGGATCAGGCCGACTTGTACTTCTGTCTTGCCGCGCCGAGACCCAGCAGACCCAGGCCGAACAGCGCCAGGGTGGCGGGTTCGGGAACGCCTTGGGAAGCGATTCCGCCAAAGGAGAAGTTGTCGAGGATGTAGTTGAAAGTGGAACTGTTGCCTTGGATGACGGCTGAGGTGATATCGGACTGGTCACTCTGGAAACCGAAGAATTCCATCCCGAGTGAGTTGGCGACAGCATGGGATGTACTGCTAGGCCCATCGGAAGAGAAGTTGATGGTGATATCGAACGATGACCCCATGAGTTGGTTCGTGTCGAACCCGAAAGCAGCGAGCGGGGCGTCGAAGGTAACGGTGAGCGAACGAGTTCCCGTGCTCCTTATGCTGTCGAGCATACCGCCCGTATAACCCCCACCAGCGTCGATGTTGAAGAAGACACCGCTGCCGACTGGCGTGGAGTAAGTGACGCCAGGCTGGATGTCGCCGGGATTGATGCCGGCTTCGTTGGTGAACTGGTTAAGGACGCCTGAATTAATCGGGTAATGGGCCGAAGGTAGGAAATCCTCTAGCGTCGTTGAGCCGACGGCGGCGTCGAAGCTGGCGCGGTTCGAAAAGGTGGTGATGACCCCGGCATTCGCCGCGCCTGCCACGCCTACCATGGTGAGTGCGGCCAAGCCGCACGATAATTTCTTTAGCATTTTGGTTCCTCCGGCCCGATTTGCAGGGTCCAATTTCTCCCGAAGCGCCAGCGCGCAAAAAATCCGCAAAACGAGAAACGCCTCCACCATTAGCCACGCAATATTCATGCCAGATTCGGGAAGTTACGAAAAATCAATGACTTAGCTGGTTCTAGACAAAATGCATTGCCTGAATATGAAAAGAATCCCGACAGTACGGGTGTTCAGCGTCGGGATGCCTGACACTTATGCAGAAGCTAAATCCCGACGCCAAGAGCGACGGCGACGTCTTCAGGTTGTTCGCCGCGCCGAAGGCGCTCGATCAACAGCTCTCGACCTTTGGGCGTCAGGCGGGCATTCTTGTGCATGTTCATTCGGTTCTCTCCT
>JASLMH010000171.1 GCA_030746635.1 Alphaproteobacteria bacterium
AAGCTCCGGCCGGCCGTCGCCGGGCGGATTCAGGTCGCCGGCAAGGGCGATGGGCAGAACCGAAAAGCTAAGCGCCAAAAGTGCCAGATGCACGATGGCCTGCCGTCTTGGACGCAGCCAGCGATGGCCCAGATGGGCATAGAGGTAGCCAGCAAACAACGCCGCCTGGAAAAACACCATGGCGATGTTCCAAACCGCCGGCGACCCACCCAAGACCGGCAGCACCATCTTGGCGAACATCGGTTGCACCCAGAACAGCAACAGAGCGCCCAGGCCCATGGTCATGGCAAACAGCGTCAGCATTGAATGTCACGATCGGAATCTCGAATTCCCAATGATATCTGAGAGTTAGGGAATTGTGCCATGTCGATTCCGTTGCCGGGGGATGGCTTCGGAACCACCGCCGATCGCTACCGCCCCCTCATCCGCCGGGCCTCAGCGATGATGCGGCGGGTCTCGCTCCACAAATCCATCGCGTCCAGGCGCTCGGGCGCGATCCATTCGGCGTGCATGGCGTCGGTGCCGGCGGTCGGCTCGCCCCCCCGCCACTCGGCGACCACGTCGATCAGGGTGTAGTGGAAGCGCACCCGGCCGGCGTCGTCGTGCTGGATGGAATCGACGATGTCGATGACACCGATGTCGCCGATGGTGACGGCGGTCTCCTCCATGATCTCCCGGGCTGCCGCCTCGAAGACGGTTTCGCCCAACTCCTGCAGGCCGCCGGGCAGGCTCCACTCGCCCAGGCGCGGCTGCTTGCCGCGCCGGATCAGCAGCACCTGGCGCCCTTTGAAGACCACGGCGCCGACGCCGACCATCGGCCGGTCGGGATAGGATCGCGGCATGGCGGGGTCGGGCCTTCGGGTTCGGCGCCCGGCTAGGGGAAGTTCGGTTCGCGCCGGGCCTGGAAGGCGGCCAGGCCCTCGCTGACGTCGTCGCCGCGCAGGCCGTCGCAGACCTCCCGTTCCTCCAGGCTGAGGCCGTCGCTGGGGCTCATCTCCAACCCCCGGCGGGAGAGCTGCTTCATCGCCGCCAGGCCGGAGCGGCTCTTCTTGGTCAGGGCCCGGCAATAGTCCAGGGCCGCCTCGGCCAGGGCGTCGTCGGCGGTGACATAGTTGACCAGGCCCCAGCGCTCGGCCTCGGCCGCTGCCAGCCAGCGGTTGGTGAACATCAAGTCCAGGGCCCGGCGCAGGCCGACCAGCCGGGGCAGGCGCTGGGTGCCGCCGCCGCCGGGGATCAGGCCGTATTGCGCGTGCTGGTCGCCGATCTTGGCGCTCTCGCCGGCGAACACCACATCGCAGGCCAGCACGATCTCGATGCCGCCGGCCAGGGCCAACCCGTGCACGGCGGCGATCACCGGCAGGGGCGATTCCTCCAGTTGGCGGAGCACCTGGTGGATGCGGCCGATGAAGGCGTTCATGTCGGCCTGGTTCTCGCGCGCCGCCATCACCTCGTCCAGGTCGGCGCCGGTGCAGAACACCTTGCCGTTGCCCCTGATCAGCACGGCGCGCACCCGCCTATCGGCATCGAAGGCCTCGATGGCGGCCTGCATGCCGTCCATCAGCTCACTGGAGATACAGTTGAACTTGTCCGGCCGGTTCAGGGTCATCACGCCGACGCCGTCGACGACGTCCGTGAGGACCGCGGCTTCGCTTGCAGTCATTGTTCTTCCTCCTAGGCCCCCGGGATCAGTACGGCAAAGAGATCCGGCCGACTTTCTCACGGGCGATGATCATCTTCTGGATCTGGTCGGTGCCGTCGCCGATCTGCAGGCCGAGGACGTCGCGCAGCCGCTGTTCGTGCGGCAGATCCTTGGTGTAGCCCATGTGGCCATGGGTCAGCAGGCAGCGGTGGATGATGTCGAAGGCGACCCGGGGCGCCCACCATTTGCACATCGCCGCCTCGGTGGTGTGCGGCAGGTCGTGATCGCGCAGCCACAGGGTCTTGTAGCAGAGCAGCCGGGCCGCCTCGAACATGGTCTCGCATTCGGCCAGGGGCTGGGTGACGCCCTGGAAGGCGGCAATTGGTTTTCCGAAGGCTTCCCGTTCGGTGCTGTATTGCCAGGCCTCCTCCAGCGAGGCCCGGGCGCAGCCCAGCACCTGCAGGCCGATCATGGCGCGGGAGAAATCGAAGGCGTGCATGACCTGGCGGAAGCCGCCGCCTTCCTCGCCGATCAGGCATTCACCGGGAATGCGGACGTCGTCGAAGAACACCGAGCCGCGGCCGACCGCGCCGTGGCCCAGGTCGTCATAGGCGGCGCGCGAGATGTTGGCGTCTTCCAGCGGCACCACGAAGGTGCTGACGCCGCGGGCCTTTTCCTCCTGAGTGCCGGTGCGGGCGAACAGCAGGATCCGATCCGACTGGGTGATCATCGAGATCGAGGCCTTCTCGCCGTTCAGGACATAGTCGTCGCCGTCCCGCCGGGCCGTCAGCTTCAGGTTGGCGGCGTCCGAGCCGCCGCCCGGCTCGGTCAGGCCGAGGGCCATGATCGAGGTGCCGGCGCAGATTTCCGACATCACTTGCGCCGCCATGGCCGGTTCGCCGTGGGCGGCCAGGATGTGACCATGGATCGAGCCGACCAGTTGCAGGTACGAAACGGAGATGTCGCCGCAGGCGATCTCCTCGACGACCACGCCGGCGGTGACGCAATCCAGACCCAGGCCGCCGATCTCCTCGGGCGTGTCGACGGCGATCAGGCCCAGGGCGCCCATCTCGGCGGCCAACTCCTGGCCGATGGCGCCGTCCCGCTCGCGCTGCCGGTAGTGCGGCGCCAGCCGATCGGAGGCGAACCGCTTGGCTGTATCGCGAATGGCTATCTGTTCGTCGGTAAATCCGAAATCCATCGGTAAACTCCTTACTGCGGCCGCCGTTTGTCCCGCGACGAGCGTACAGGCGGCTGCCGAGCCGCACAATCCCGGCCGCCGCGGCGCTGTCCGGGAGCAAAGTTAATGCAAGCGCATTGACGGCGACGGCCGTTCCCGCGCACAATCGCGCCACCTTGGGGACGGTGATGAAAGTGGCGCTGGCGCGGCGCCACTTCACGATGATGGACCTCGGTGCCGGCCTGAAAACCAACACCAATGGCGGCGAAAATCGGGAGGGTTGATCACGCTTCCGCCGCCAACCGTGACCAGATGACGGAGTGTCAACGCGTTGTCAGCATCAGCCGATTCCCTTTCTCCATTATTCGACCCCCAGACCGTCGCGGTGATCGGCGCCTCGAACGACGTCCTAAAGTTCGGCGGCCGGCCGATCCACTACATGAAGGCGGCCGGCTATGCCGGGCGGATCTATCCGGTCAACCCGAAGGGCGGCGAAATCCAGGGGCTGCCGGCCTACAAGGACATCCGAGAGGTGCCCGAGAGGGTCGACATGACCGTCGTCACGGTGCCGGCGCGCTTCGTGGTCGACGCCGTGCGCGGCTGCGCCGAGGCCGGCGTCCGCTCGGCGGTGATCTTCTCCTCCGGCTTCGCCGAAGTCGACGAACAGGGCCGGGCCTGGCAGGAGGAATTGGCCGCCATCGTCCGGGACAGCGATATTCGCCTGGTCGGCCCCAACTGCATGGGCGTGCTGAACGTCGCCAGCTTCGCCGTCGGTACCTTCTCCTCGTCCTTCGATCATGGCTGGCCGAAACCGGGCAACATCTCGATCATCAGCCAGTCCGGCGCCGTCGGCGGCCACATCATGGTGCTGTCGCGGGAGCGGGGGCTGGGCATCCGGGCCTGGGCCACCACCGGCAACGAGGTCGACGTCGACGTCGCCGATTGCATCGAATTCTGCGCCTCCGATCCCAACACCGCGGTCGTCGCCGCCTATATCGAGGGCACCCGCAAGCCGGAAAAACTGATGGCGGCCTTCGCTGCCGCCCGGCGCAACCGCAAGGCGGTGGTGATGATGAAGGTCGGCGCCTCGGACGTCGGGGCGGTGGCGGCCAACAGCCACACCGCCTCGCTGGCCGGCGCCGATGCGGTCTATGACGCCATGTTCCGGCAATACGGCGTCTGCCGCGTGCATTCCCTGGATGAGATGCTGGACGTCGCCTCCGCCGCCTCGGCCGGGCATTTTCCGACCCGCAACCGCCTGGGCATCGTCACCATCTCGGGCGGTATCGGCGTCCTGACTTCCGATGTCGCCACCGCCCACGGCCTGGAGGTGCCGGAATTGCCGGCCAAGGCGCAGCGGGCGTTGAAGAAGCTCGTGCCATTCGCCGCCGTGCGCAACCCGGTCGACACCACGGCCCAGGTGCTGAATGACATGCCCCTGTTCGAACAGAACCTGGACACCATGCTGCGTCACGGCGACTGCGATGCCATGCTGGTCTTCCTGTCCACCATCGGCTTCTCGGAGCGGATGGTGAAGTTGGTCCGGGTGGTGCTGGAGAACATCCGCGGGGAGCATCCCGACGACCTGATCATCATGTCGATGACCTGCCGGCCGGACGACCGGCAATACCTGGAAGGCCTGAAGTATCTGGTGATCGAGGATCCCAACCGGGCGATCCGTGCAATCGCCGCGCTGGTCGCCTTCGGGCAGAGCTTCGCGCGCGGCGACCCGGAGCCGCCGCCGGCGCTGCCCGGCGAGGCCGGTCCGCCGCCGGCGCGGGCGCTGACGGAGCTGGAGGCGGGCGAATTGCTGGCCGGGGCCGGCATCCCGATGGCGCCATGCCAACTGGCCGCCTCCGCCGACGATGCCGCCCAGGCAGCGATGGATATGGGCTATCCGGTGGTCCTCAAGGTCGCCTCGGCGGCGATCCAGCACAAATCAGACATCGGCGGGGTGAAGCTGAACCTGACATCGGCCGACGAAGTGCGCGCGGCATACGCCGAGATCATGGCGGCGGCGGCGGAGCATGCCGGCACCGACGGCATCGACGGCGTGCTGGTGGCGCCGATGATCGCCGATGGCGTGGAGACCATCCTGGGCGTGCATCGCGACCCGGTGTTCGGCCCGGTGGTGCTGTTCGGTCTCGGCGGCATCTTCGTCGAGGTCTTGCAGGACGTCACCTTCCGGGTGGCGCCGTTCGGCGTCGACGAAGCGCGGCGGATGATCGACGAGGTGCGCGGCCGGGCCATGCTGGACGGGGTTCGGGGCCAGCCGCCGGCGGACATCGACGCCCTGGCGGAAGCGTTAAGCCGGCTGTCGGTCTATGCCGCCGCCCATGCCGGGGCGATCGAAAGCATCGACGTCAATCCGTTCCTGGTGAAGGCGGCGGGCGAGGGCGCGGTGGCGGTCGACGCCCTGATCCTGCCGAAGCTGAATTAAGGGGACACCATTTTGTCTCTTCCAGATACGGGCGAAACATACCCGAGGCCGGCATGGTGTCCCCTTAATTCAGCGCACCAGGGTCTCCGCCTCGGCGCCCTGTTCGACCAGGCGCAGGCCGCCGTTGTCGTTGTCGAGGACGGTGATCGAACAATTGTCGGGCCGGAACACGGTCACCCGGTCGTCGTTCTCGGCATGCCCGACGGCGACGTTGATGGCGACGAAATGGCTGACCACCACGGTGTCCACCTCGATCGCCATGAGCCGGTCGATCATGCCCTGGCGCCAGGGCCGCAGCCAGTCGTCGGCGTCGGCCCACGAGCCGGTCATAACGTGTTGCAACCAGGCGCTCCGGTCGCTCAATTCGTTGCCGGGCGAAGGAATTTCGCGCACCGCCGGTTCGACCTCGGCGGTGACCCGCCAGCGGGATTCCAGCGCCGCCGCCGTCTCCCGGGTGCGCCGCAGGGGGCTGGTCACCATGGCCAGGGGGCCCAGCGGCGCCATGGCGTCGGCCATCGCCGCCGCCTGCTCGTGGCCCAGGCCGTTCAGGGAGGGATCGGGATCATCCTGCCAACTGGCGGCCGCCTTGCCGTGCCGCACCAGGTACAACTTCGCCATCAATAGAGCCTTTCACGCAGGCTTTTCTGCACATATGCCTCGACGTCGTCGGCGCTGTCCGGGCTGCCGAGCTGATCCTTGATCATGTGCCCCAGGGGCGGCATCGCGGTTGTCCGCTCGACCTTGTAGTCGTCGTCCCACAGGCGGGAGCGAACCAGGGCCTTGGCGCACTGGAACATCACCTCCTCGATCGCCACCAGGATGCCGGTCTTCGGCACCTTGCCGCGGACGGCGAAGTCGGCCAGCACCTCGGCATCACTGCAGATCCGCGCCCGGCCGTTGATCCGCAGGGTCTCGTTGACGCCGGGCACCAGGAAGATCAGGCCGATTTGGGGGTTCTGGGTGATGTTGGCGGAGGTATCCAGGCGGTTGTTGCCGATCCGGTCGGGGATCAGCAGGGTGCGGTCGTCCAGCACCCGCACGAAGCCGGGGGCGTCGCCCCGCGGCGATATGTCCGCCGGACCGCCCGGTTCGGAGGAGGCGATGCAGAGAAACGGCGACAGCTCGATGAAGCGGCGGCTGTGCGGTTCCAACTCGGCGATGCATTTGTTGGCGGCCAGGTCGCTGGGCGGCTGGTGCAGGGCGCGCAGGGCCGCCTCATCCTGGATGAAATCACTAGGGTCCATGGTAACCTTCCCCCGTTTGACGGTGCGATAGCCTATATCAACAGCCCGCCGCGACCGCAATAATACCCGGCGATCCATGAACGGAAGGTGATGAATGATGACCCGGCCCGTGCTGCGTACCGACCTGTGCGAGATGTTGGGGATCGAATACCCGATCCTGTTGGCCGGCATGGGGGTCTGGGGCATGGGCACGCCGCCGGAACTGGTGGCGGCCGTGTCCGAGGCCGGCGGCGCCGGGGTTTTGGGCGGTTCCGCCCTGTCGCCGGACGAGATCAGGCGCCGCATCCAGCGGGTCCGGCAACTCACCGACAAGCCTTTCGGCGTCGATCTGCTGCTGCCGGCGACCCTGGCGGTGGCCGCGACCAGCCGTGGCGGCGTGCGCCGGCAACTGGCGGCGGAACATCCCGAACACGTCGCCTTCATGCACCAATTGTTGGAGCGATTCGAACTCGAACCGGCGCCGGTGGAAGACGACATCGTGATCTCCGACGCGTTCGCCGAGGCCCAGATCCAGGTGGTGCTGGACGAAGGGGTGCCCTTCTTCGCCGCCGGCCTGGGCGATCCGGCCCGCATCGTGCCGCGGGCGCGCGAGCAGGGCATGGTGGTGCTGGGTCTGGCCGGCTCGGTGCGGAACGCCCTGCGCCACAAGGAGGCCGGCGTCGATTTGGTGGTCTGCCAGGGCACCGAGGCCGGCGGCCATACCGGCCGGGTGGCCAGCCTGCCGCTGATCCCGCAGGCGGTGGACGCGCTGGCGCCGACCCCGGTGGCGGCGGCCGGTGGCATCGTCGACGGCCGGGGCATCGCCGCCGCCCTGACCCTGGGGGCGATCGGCGTCTGGCTCGGCACCGCCTTCCTGGTCGCCGAGGAATGCGGTCTGCCCGACGAGGTCAAGGAGGCGCTGATCGCGGGCGATGCGACTGAGTTCCGGATTTCCCGCGCCTGGACCGGCAAGACCCTGCGCAGCAAGCGCAACCTGGTGTCCGAGGCCTGGGAGCAATCGGGCCTGGTGCCGCTGCCGACGCCGCATCAACGGGTGCTGATGGAGGACTTCCTCTCGGCCGCCCGCCAGGCCGGGCGCTGGGATTTGTACATGAACGCCGCCGGCCAGGGCGCCGGCATGCTCGAGCGCCGCCGGCCGGCCGCCGAGATCATGGCCGAACTGGTCGCGGGCACCGTCGCGGCGCTGTCGGGACTGCCTGACCGGGTGACGTATTCCGCCTGACCGAAGCGCCTTCAATCTCCGCTTCCGGCATCGCCGATTCATGCTATGAAGCGGTGATAAACGGATAACAACGTACGTACCGCCCGGAGCCAGGGCGGACGGCGGAAAGAGGAGATTTCAGCCATGCCCGGAGCGGTCGAATTCAGCAAACGCGGCGCCATCGGCGTCATCACGGTCAAGAACCCGCCGGTCAACGCCCTCAGCGGGGCGGTGCGCACCGGCCTTGGCGAGGCGGTGGCCCAGGGTCTGGCCGACGACGAGGTCAAGGCCATGGTGCTGCTGGGCGACGGCCGCACCTTCATCGCCGGCGCCGACATCCGCGAATTCGGCAAACCGCCCCAGGGCACGCCGTTCCCGGAAGTCCTGGGCGCGATGGAAAACAGCTCCAAGCTGATCGTCGCGGCGATCCACGGCACCGCCCTGGGCGGCGGCTTGGAAACCGCCCTGTGCTGCCACTACCGCTTTGCCGCGCCTTCGGCCGCGGTCGGCCTGCCCGAGGTCAAGCTGGGCCTGCTGCCGGGCGCCGGCGGCACCCAGCGGCTGCCGCGCCTGATCGGCGTCGAGAAGGCCCTGAACCTGATCGTCAGCGGCGACTTCGTGCCGGCGGCCAGGGCCAAGGACATGGGCGTGGTCGACGAGATCGGCGATGATCTGCTGGACGGCGCCATCGCCTATGCCGAGAAGCTGGTCGCCGAGGGCGCCGAATTGCGCAAGATCCGCGACCTGCCCTGCGAGGCCGATCCAGCCGTGTTCGAGAACTACCGCAAGGGCATGGCCCGGCGCGCCCGCGGTTTCCTGGCACCCTGGAAGTGCGTCGACTGCGTCGAGGCGGCGGCCACCCTGCCGTTCGACGAGGGCCTGGCCAAGGAGCGGGAATTGTTCCAGGACTGCGTCACTTCGCCGGAATCGGCGGCCCAGCGGCATGTCTTCTTCTCCGAGCGCGAGGTCGCGAAGATCCCCGACGTGCCCAAGGACACGCCGATGAAGGAGATCAAAAAGGTGGCGATGATCGGCGCCGGCACCATGGGCGGCGGCATCGCCATGAACTTCGCCAACGCCGGCATTCCGGTGCAGATGCTGGAGGTGTCGGAAGAGGCCCTGGAAAAGGGCATGTCGATCATCCAGCGCAACTATCAGGCCACGGTGAACAAGGGCCGGCTTGCCCAGGACAAGATGGACCAGCGCATGGCGCAGTTCACCACCACCACCGACTATGCCGACATCGCGGATGCCGATCTGGTGATCGAGGCGGTGTTCGAGGAGATGGACCTGAAGAAGAAGGTCTTCGCCACCCTCGATGAGGCGGTCAACGACGAGGCCATCCTGGCCTCCAACACCTCGACCCTGAACATCGACGAGATGGCCTCGGTGACCAAGCGGCCGGAGAAGGTGATCGGCATGCACTTCTTCTCGCCGGCCAACGTGATGCGCCTGCTGGAAGTGGTGCGCGGGTCTGCGTCCTCGCCCGAAACCATCGCCACCGCCATGGGCATGGGCCGCAAGGTCGGCAAGATCTCGGTGCTGGTCGGCAACTGCTTCGGCTTCGTCGGCAACCGCATGCTGCACGGCTATACCGGCGAGGGCTCGTTCCTGTTGGAGGAGGGGGGCCTGCCGCAACAGGTCGACAAGGCGGTGTTCGATTTCGGCCTGCCCATGGGGCCGTTCCAGATGGGCGACATGGCCGGCCTGGACATCGGCTGGCGGGTGCGCAAGGCGCGGGCCGCCGAACGTCCCAGCAACGAGCCCTATGGCGGCACCATCGCCGATCGGATCTGCGAGTTGGGCCGTTACGGCCAAAAGACCGGCGGCGGCTACTACGACTACAAGGAAGGCGACCGCACGCCGATCCCCAATGCCGAGGTGGAGGAGATCATCAACCAGGTGTCGAAGGAAAAGGGCATCCAGCGGCAGGAGCTGTCGGATGAGGAAGTGGTCAAGCGCTGCCTCTATCCGCTGATCAACATCGGCGCCCAGATCCTCGACGAGGGCATGGCCCTGCGGCCCTCGGACATCGACATCATCTACATCAACGGCTACGGCTTCCCGGCCTATCGCGGCGGCCCGATGCACTGGGCCGATGCCATCGGCCTGGACAACGTCCTCGCCGACCTGAAGCGCTTCCACGCCGAGGTCGGAGAACGCTGGCGGCCGGCGCCGCTGCTGGAGAAACTGGTGGCCGAAGGCAAGACCTTCGCCGATCTGCAGGCCGGTTAGAGAGACACCGACCCAACCGGAGCCTCGCGCGTTGCGCGGGGCTCCGTAATTTCGGGGACAGGGTATTTAATTACGACTACGGTCCGGGAAATCATTGGCTCCGACTCGCCGCGTGATTAAATACCCTGTCCCGGAAATTACTCCCGAAATTACTGTCCCCGAAATTACCCCGGGCATGACCGTGGGTTGGTGTCGGCTGCTCCCGCCCCTTCGTCATTGCCGGGCGCCGACCCGGCAATCCATGGTGCCCGCGGCGCGTCGTTGCCGTGACGGCGGCTACGTTCGCGTTTTGAGCGCCATTCCGTCTAGCTCGACGACAGCGGCGGCAGGTCTTCCGGGGTCGCCGCCTGGGCGGCCTCGGCGCTGCGTAGGTCGAAGCGCGGGCTGTCGTCGGTGAAGTTGTGGGTGATGATCACCACGTTGCCGTCGACCAGATTGACGGCGGCGAAGGTCGGCGGCTGGTGGCAGCCGCGGATCACCCCCGGTCCGGCGAGGAGGTCCTGGACGAACTGGTGCACCGTCGAATGCTGGCCGGAAAACGGAATGCCCTGCCAGCTGCCGTGGAACGGCCGATGCAGATGGCCGAAGAACAGGTGCCGGACCCGGCAGGGGCTTTCCTCGATGATCGCCGCCATTGAGCGGCCGCCCTCCAGGCGCAGCGGCGGGTGGTGCAGGAACAGATAGACATCGCCCTCGCCGACCGCCGCCAGTTCGGCGCGCAGCCATTCCAGGCGCTGGCCGCACAACAGGCCGTTGACCGAGCCGTCCTTCAGGGTGTCGAGGACGACGAAACGGCCGGCCTCGGTATCGAGGCCGTATTGCACGAAGCCGTGGTCGTCGACCGGCACGTCGGGAAAGACCTCGCGGAAGGGTGCCCGGGCGTCGTGGTTGCCGATCAACAGATGCCAGGGCCGTTCCAAGCCGGCCAGGATCTCGCGCAGGGCGTGGTATTCCTCGACCGTGCCGACGTTGGCCAAATCGCCGGTGATCATCACCAGGTCGACGCCGGCATATTCCTCGTTGATGCAGCGAATGGCGGCCTCCAGCCGTTGCCGCGGCCGCAGGCCGTACAGCGGCCGGTCATCGGCGGTGATGTGCAGGTCGGTCAGATGAATGAAACGCATGCCTAGTACCCACTATCGCAATGGGATGGCACGTCTGATCGCCCCATCGGGTCCGCCGGGTAGGAGGGGGCGTGCAGGCGATGTGGGGCATCGTCAAGCGCCGCCGACGCCGCCGGCGGGCCCGAGGGGGCGACCCGAAGGGCGACTTTGCAGGTCCCTCGGACGGCGTCGCGCGGCCCTTGCGATGCGCCAGCATCGCGGCGGACCACGCTCCTTGCCGAAGGAACCT
>JASLMH010000172.1 GCA_030746635.1 Alphaproteobacteria bacterium
GCATGGCTATACCCGGCGCTACGTCGAATCCGTGCTGCGCTGGCAGCGGCGCTATGCCGACCAGGCCGCGGTCTGGCGGACAGCCGACGCGGCGACCCCGGAGGACGGCTGGAGCCCGGCGCGAACCAGGATAGCCACGCCGAAGGCCGCGGACGAAACCGTGGAGGCGCAGATCGCCGCCAAGCCCCGGCCGCAACGCCGGCTGGTCTGGCGCCGGGCCGACGTGGTGGACCGCGTGGCCCTGGACGACTTCGCCTCCGGCCGGGTGGCGCGCATCCTGGGCCAACAGCGGGCCATGGACGACTTCTCCCCCGTGGTGCGCTGGTGGCAGGGCTGAGGATTGTCCTATGACCCGTCCGGCCGGTCTGCTGCTGCTTCTCGCCGCCCTGGTGCTGCCGGCCACGATGCCGACCGGCGTCTGGGCGGCGGCAGCGGAGCGGGCCGAGATCCGCCGCCTGGTCGCCGCCGAGGCCCGGCAGATCGGCGTGCCGGTGGCCCTGGCCCTGGCGGTGGCCCGGGCCGAATCCGATTTCGACCCACGGGCCCACAGCCACAAGGGCGCCCGCGGGGTGATGCAGGTGATGCCAGACACGGCAATCGGCGAATACGGCATCCACCCGGACCTTTTGTGGCGGCCGCGCATCAACGTCCGCCTGGGCCTGCATTTCCTGAAGCGGCTGCTGCGCCGCTATCGCGGCCGGGTCGATCTGGCGCTGTCCTACTACAACGGCGGCTCGGCCGTGGGCGACTTGCCCAGGGCGCGGATCATCCCGGCCACCTTCCGCTACGTGCGCAAGGTGCAGAGGTTTCGGCTAGACTATCGTCGGCGTATCTGGCGGGGGGCGATGGATGACTGACGACGGGCTTCTGGACGGCGGTGCCGATGGGCAGATGCTGGCGGATTTTGGCGCCCTGGCCGACGCCACCGGGCCGTCGGGCGAGCCCAAGTTCCCGCCCCGACCGCTGGCGCATCTGGCCCGCTTCCTGGTCGGCCGGGGTGGCGGCCCGAACCGGGACGCGCCGCTGTTCGAGCTCTGCCACCTGGTCAACGCCGTCGACGCCGCCGGCGGCACGACGGATGGCCGCTGGGGCTTCTTCCTGGGCCAGGACCTGGTGCGCGCCAGAAGCTGCCGCCAGCACCTGCGGGAGATGCTGTCGGCCGATGGATGGTGCCGCGGCGGCTTCGAGATGACCGCCGACGGCGTCTCGATCACCTACGCCGACGATGCCTTTTCCCTGAGCTTCGGCCGCATGCCCTTCCTGGTCGCCCTGTTCGAGTTCCTGGCGACCATGGAGAACTACCAGGGCCTGAACGACGGCCTGGACGTCATGGTTCAGGAGGCCGGTTCCCGGCGGGCGGTCCAGGACGCCGCCAACCGCATCGCCGCGGAGCTGCGGCAGTACCGCAACCGGCATCTGGACAGGGGCGGCAACGACGAGGCCTTCGCTACCATCCAAGGCTTCATGCATGGCCGCGTCGGCGAAGAGCAGGGCGATCGCTGGCGCCTCGACGACGCGGCGATCCTGACCTTCTGGCGGCAACACAACCTGGGCGCCTGCAAGACCTACCGCAAGGCTTTCGAGCACTTCGCCGACTTCCTCGACGCCGTCACCACCGCCTCGGCCCGCCAGGCGGGCGCAGCCGCCGCGCCGCTGGGCGCGGACCGCGAGACGGGAGAGGTGGAGCCCGACGATCTGTCCCACGCCCGGTCGCCGCTGGATGACCTGGCGGCCTGGCAGGACCCGCTGCCCCTGCTGGACCAGGGACCGGCGGCGGAGATCAAGTTCTTCACCAAGTCGGGCGAGCGCGATCCCCTGGCCCCCCTGATGGCCTTCGGCCCCTTTGCCGTACGACTGCCCCTGGCTTTCCTGCGCTATCTGTCGTTCGGCGCCGTGCAGACGCAGATCAGCCAGGGGTTGCGCATTCATCCTGGGCAGCCGGTCTTGGTGGATCATTTGAGCTGTGCCGAGGCGGAGAGCTACCCCGAACGTCGGGACCTGTACGGACGCTTGCTGGAGCATCTTGGCCGCATGCAAAAGGCCACCTATTACGCCCTGCGGCAGGCCCGGGCAGAGGCCGTCGGCGACAACGTGATGGCCCTGGGCGCCGCCGGCGACGGCCGGATGTTCGAGAGGGCCCGACGCGACCTGGCCGACGAAGACGAATTCTCGGAAGCCGAGCAGGCGGCGCTGGAGGATGAAGGCGCCAGGGAGTTCCGCCGCATCTCCCGCCGCGGCTTCGACGAGGAGGCGCTGGCGGACGAGGACCGCCAGGAGGGCTTCCGCATCGGCGCCGGCGTGCTCTACGCCGTCGGCAACGTCCTGAGCCGATATCTGGGCGAACTGGGAAAACTGGACGGCGACGGGGCCGGGCTTGCGAGTCTGCTCGAGGCCGATCGCGCGACCTTCGCCGGGGAATTCGGCAAGCTTTATGGAGTTACAGATGATTGAGATCGAGATACCCGATGACGAAGGTTTGCCGGCGGCCCGGGATCGTTTCGCCGAACTGAGCGACACGCGCCAACTGCTGCGCGGTGATCCGTCCGCGTCCAGAAAGATCTCCGCCGGCCGTCTCTACGCCTACGCGAACTCGCCGGCCGCCGACCCGGAGGTCGAGGCCGAGCTGGCCCGCAACGTGGCAGCCCGGCGGGCCTATCGCGGCTATCTTCAGGCCGCGGCGAGCTATCGCCCGGGCGTGGCGATCGCCGCCAGCACCGAGGCCATTCCGCCGCGCCGGGGTGTCGGCTGTACCGTCCGGGTCGAGCCGTCCCAGGCGGAGCCCGACCAGTACATCGTCATCGTCGAGATTGACCCGGCGCAGCCGGCGCCGGAGGTGCCGCCATCCACGCTGGTGCTGTGCGACGTGGAGGACAATTGTCACCGCTTTCCCCTGCCGTCGGCGCATCGTGGGGTGATCCAGTTCATCGTCACTGAGGATTCGGCGGAATTGGAGCTGTTGCGCGACCCACGGACCGAGGCGCTGCTGCGGTGAAGCGCTACGCCGTCTTCGTCGCCACCACCGGCGGGCCGGCGCAGGTCCAGCGCATCACCCGCGAGCGGGCGCCTCTGTCCATGGTGGTACTGGGCCGTGGCTCGGAGCGCCTGCCGGTCAGCGACCGCTACGACGACTTCGTGCATCCCGGCAGCGGCCCGGTGGAGCGCTTCTTCGGGCCGTTTCCAGAGGGCGGCTTCCGCCTGGAGGTCTCCGGCCCCATCGACAGCGGCGACAGTTGGCAGCTCGGCGTCTTCGTCGCCCATGCCATCCAGGCCAGCGACGGCTTCGAGCTGGTGCGGGACGAGGCGGCGCTGGAAACGGAGGCCGATGCCATCGTCTGGCTGACAGGCCAGGTCGACTATGACGGCCGGGTCTCCGGCGTCGGCCACATGCAGGAAAAGCTGCAGGGCTCGCGGGATGCCCTGGCCACCTGGCTGGCGACCGGCATGCCGGTCAGCTTGGTGGTCGCCGCGGGCACCGACCACGACCGCCTGCTGGCCTGCGAGCCGCCCACCGACGCCCACATCGTCGCCGCCGCCGACGCCATGGCCCTGTGTCGCGACCTGGGCCTGGACCCCACGCCGGCCGCCACCAGGTCATCGCCGGGAGAGCCGCCGGCGCCCGGCCCGCCGGCACCGGCCCCGCCCCCCGCCCGCCGCGTCGGCGGCCGGTTTCTGGTGCCCATCCTGGTGATCCTTTTGGCCGGGTCGTTGGCCCTGCTGGCGGCCACCGGCCGCTTGGGCGAGGTAACGGCCTGGCCGAAGCGGCTGGTGGCGCTGCTGCCCGGCCAACCCGAGGGCGAGTCGCCGGACACGCCGCCGCCGAAGCCGCGCACCCCGGACCCGCCGCCGGTCGCCGAGGCGCCGCAGCCGACACCCAAGGCCCCGGAACCGACACCCGAGACCACGGAGAAGACAACCCCGGCACCCAGTCAGCAAACCAAGGCGCCCAAACCGGCGCCGCAGCCGCAGGCGACCGAGCCGGCCCTGGCCATTGCCGTGCGCGAGCGTCGGGCCCCGGCGGGCGCCAGCTGCGCCGGCGTCCATTTCGGCGACGTGGTGGCAGTGGAACAACCGGTCGACAGAGACGATAGCGGCCAGCCCACGGCCAGCCGCGCCAGCGGCCTGTGCGGCCTGTTGCTGATCATCGATGCCGGACCGGCGCCGCGCTATATTCGGGCCAAGGTGACGGTCCTGCAAGGCCGACTGATTGGCGCCGACCGCCCGCCCGAAGCCCTCTCAGGCCACCGCCCGGTCAGCGGACCGCAACCATGGCCGGTTGCCCTGCCGCATCGGCTTAAGGGCCCTGTGCGCTATCAAGTGACGGCGGAAGTCAGCGAGAAGCGGCCGGTTTCTGCGTCAAGGCCGGACAGCCTGAAAACGGCCACGCTGGCGCACGTGGTCATGACGGAATAGGCGGAGGTCTGGTCTGAACCGGTGAGATCCGCGAGGAAGTCCAATGATGTCCCCTCAACGGGATTTCGATGCCCTTCAAATCCCCGCCCTATGGTTGCATACTTGCGGCCGGGAGCAATGTTTCGAGTTCGCCGGTCGTCGGGAGCCTGTGGCGCCCGGCACGATGAAAATGTGCTGGGGACCGTAGGTGGGCATCGTGCCCCATCGCCTTGATGCGGCGGCGTCGGCCTAATCGTGAACGCCGGATCGGCGGGCGAACCGATGAAGACGAACGCTCCGAGGCAGGCAGTGACAAAATCGAGCGCCTTATCATCGATCATATGCGGCATCCCGGCATTGATGCTTGGTTTGGCCGGGGGATTTGGCACCGCCCAGGCAGCCAACTGGTTGGACAAACTGTTCGGCACGCAAAGATCCGAGGCGGTGGCAGCGGCGTATGTCGGTACGCACGAAGGACGATTTTGCCGCAAGGCCTTGGCACCCAATGGCACGAGCTGGGACACGCGCCCCGAGTACAAATTCTACGTGCAGGAAACGCGGCGGCTGGGCCTGACGCCGGCGGACTGCGCTGCAATTCTGGAAGGCGGGCAGGGATACAGTGCGTCGGAAGCACAACAACTCAAGACCAACTGCTTCAAGGCGATAACGCTGACGTCGTCGCAGGGCGTCTATCGTTGGGGGGATGCATTTCCCGAGGCCGTCGCCTCGGCTAAACGCCAAGGCTTGACACCGAACGATTGCGCAAAGATCGCGGATGGCGACTGGCCCACCGATCCCGCGGCGCGGCTTCGCCTTGTCAAGCTGCGCGCCGACCGCTTGGCTCGGGAGGCGGCGACCGCCGCACCGGGTGAGAAGAACGCGGCCGAGGCGCGGGCGCGCCAAGCGGCCATTGAAGTCGAGCGGTTGCGCAAGCTGAGCACGATTGCCGAAGCCGCCGAAGCCCGCCGTCGAGAGCAAGAACTTCGCTACGCCAAGGAGCGCGCCGAGCGTCTCGCCCGCGAGGCGGCGGCGGCCCAAGCCAGGGAAAAGGAAGCGGCTGAGGCACGAGCCCGGCAGGCGGCGATCGAGGTGCAGCGGCTGCGCAAGCTGCGGGCCGAGGCCGAGGCGGCGGAGGCTCGCCGTCGATCAGGGCAGGCGGAGGCGGAGGCGCGTCGCAAGAAGGCGGAGGCCGAGGCGGCGGAGGCGGAAGCCCGCCGCGTCGCCGCCCTGGAACGGCAGCGCGCCACCGAGGCCGAGGCGGCGGCGCAACAACGCCGGTTGGCGGAGGCCGCGCGGCAGCGCCGGCTGGCGGAACTGACCGTGGGTCTGCGTCCCATCAGCACCTTCATGGACGTGGCCACCGCCTCGGCGGTGATCAGGCGCCTGCCGGAACGCCAGGCCGCCGATGTCAGGACGATCCAGCGTGGTGATCAGGTTCATGTTGTCGCGGTGCTGCCGTCGGGCTGGGTTCAGGTGGCCGAGGAGGGCGAGCCGGTGGGTTGGCTGCATCGGGCGGCACTGCGGCCGGTGGCCGGCGGCGTGGTGGCGGCTGCATCGCCTGGCCGGCCACCCACCGCGGCGGGCGGCGCCTCGCTGCTCTATGCCACGCAGTATCCCTTCCCCGTGGGCCGGCCCAACCCCGAGGCCGTTGCCGTGCTGGTCGGCATCCGGCACTACCGGCACGCCGACGTGCCGGAGGTCGACTACGCCCACAACGACGTCGAGGCGATGCGCCAGTACGTCGCCAAGACCCTGGGCTTCAGCGAACGCAACATCATCATCCTGCGGGATTCCACCAAGGCGGAGCTGGAGGCCACCTTCGGCAATTCCGGCAACCATCGCGGCCGGCTGTTCAACGCGGTGCGCGCTGGGCGATCCGACGTCTTCGTCTACTATTCCGGCCACGGGGTGCCGGGCGGCGAGGGCAACGGCTATCTGTTCCCCTCGAACGGCGATCCCGGCGCGGCGGAGTTGACCGGCTACGACATGCGAACCCTGCTGGCCAACCTGGGCAAGATCCCGGCGCGGTCGTTGATGGTGGCGCTCGACACCTGTTTCTCCGGCCTCTCGCAAGGCGGCGCCATCACCCAGGCGGCCTCGCCGATCTACATCCGGGCGAAAATGCCGGCGGGGCCCAGAAACGGCATCGTGCTGACGGCGGCGGACGGCCAGCAGATCGCCTCGTGGGATCGGGGGGCGGAACTGGGCCTGTTCACCCGCTACCTGCTGGAAGGCCTGCTGGGCCTGGCCGACCGCCAGGGCGGCAACGGCGACGGCGCGGTGCAGTTGGCGGAGTTGCAGACCTACCTGCAGAGCGAGGTGGCCTATCAGGCCCGGCGGCTGTATGGCCGGAACCAGACGCCGCAGGTGTTGGGCGCGGGCGATCGGGTGGTGGCCCCGGTGACGGCGGCCGACTTTCCGGGCTTCGGCGAGGCCAGGGCCTATGGTGCCGGGGCTCGGCCAACGACGGCGCCGGCCGTGCGCCAGGCCCCTGAGGCGGCGCAGTCGGTGAGCCCGTCGAACCCCCTGCGCGCCCTGTTCGGCAGCCCCCAACAGACCGACTCCAGGGACGACCAAGAACGCGAAGAAGTGGGCCAATAGGCCACGGACTGGAAGCACAAGGAACCTTCACCCCGCCATTGCGCCACCTTCATTTGCCCTCCTGGCGGGTGCATACTGTCTGCGGGAGGATCCGAATGGTCTCCGCGATCAATAGTCCCGTGCGCTGGCTGACGTGGTTGTTGCTGGGGCTGCTGCTCGGCCATCTCGTCGTCGGCGACGCCCGGGGAGGACGGAACCGCCACGGCATCGCCGTGATCATCGGCAACAAGACCTATGCCGGGAGTATCCCGGCGGTGGATTTCGCGCACAACGACGCCAAGGCGATTCGGGACTACGTGGTCGGCGTGCTGGGCTACCGCGAGGGCAACCTCATCGACCTGCGGGATGCCTCCCTGGCCGATCTGCGCAAGGTGTTCGGCGACGAGCGGTCCCACGAGGGCCAATTGTTCGACTGGGTGCGGGCCGGCAAGTCGGACGTCTTCGTGTTCTATTCCGGCCACGGGGTGCCGGGCCTGAAGGACAGACGCGGCTATCTGTTGCCGGCTGACGGCGATGCCAACCGGGCGGAGTTTACCGGCTATCCCCTGGACACCCTGTACGACAATCTGCGCAAGATCCCGGCGAACAGCGTCACCGCGGTGATCGACGCCTGCTTCTCCGGCGAGACGCCCAGGGGCATGCTGGTGCGCGCCACCTCGGGCATCAGCATCGTCGCCAAGGCTGCCAGGACCGCCGGCCTGACCGTGCTGACGGCGGCTCGAGGCGATCAGGTGGCCAGTTGGGACGAGGCGGCCAAGCGCGGGCTGTTCACGGAATACTTCCTGCGCGCCGTCCGTGGCGCGGCTGACGGCGAGGACTACGGCAACGGCGACGGTCGGGTCACCTTGGCCGAGATACGCACCTACCTGAACGAGGAGATGACCTATCAGGCCCGTCGCCGCTACGGCCGCGAGCAGACACCGACCATCACGGGCCTGGATAACCGGGTTTTGGCGAGTCTGCCGAAGGACCGAGCGACACTGCCCCCTTCCAAGGTAGAATTTCAAATCACCGAACTGGATCGCGTTTTGTATGTCTCTGCCATCGGCAAAGTGAACGTCCGCGAAGGTCCCGGCACGAGATACCCCAAGTTGGCAACGCTTCAACCAAGTGTGGCGGTCGACGTGACCGGCAAAGTCGTGGGCAAGGATTGGTACCGTGTGACTTTGTCCGGCGGGGTGGTAGGCTACATTTGGCGAAATCTCCTAACCAGTCGACGGCAGGATGGTGGACCCGCCAGATCGGATGCCAGGCCGGCGGCGGGGCCACCCCTCAACGAAAACGAAATCGCGAGCATTCGCCCTCAATTTCAGCGGTGTTGGTCGGTGCCGGCGTGGGCCCGGGGTACCAAAAAAAATCTATTTGTCCAAATCAGGGTGTTCTTGAATCCGGACGGTTCCTTGGCCAAGGCACCCGAGATCGAACGCAGTCCGCGCGATAGCGATCCGTTGTATCGCACCCTCGCGGAGAGCGCCCGGCGCGCAGTGCTCAAGTGTGCGCCGCTGCGGCATTTGCCAATGAAAAAATACGCTCGTTGGCGCGAACTGGTGCTGACCTTCAATCCGGAAGATATGTTAGGCGAAGATTCTCCGCCGACCAATGATTCGAGCCAAGGGCGATGGCTCGACTCGGGCGCGGCCCCGTCTAGCATCCTGCCACGAGGCACACCAATGGAACCGGGCGCTGTGGGGCGGTAGCGACACGACGGCGGAGATCCGTCTAGCATCCTGCCACCAGGCACACCAATGGAACGCTATGAATACAGTTATTCCTTGCTCAGGAGGCTTCGTTTGGAAGATGCCGAGACCGCATTTCAGGAGTTCCTCGCCGTTCACGGCGAACACAGTTTGGCGGGCACCGCACAGTATTGGCTGGGCGAAATCTATTTCACACGTAGCCAACTCCGAAAAGCGGCAGAGATATTTTTGGAAGGCATACGGCGCTATCCCGACAGCAGGAAAACGCCTGACAGCATGCTGAAACTCGCCATCGTATTCCGCAAATTAGGCCGGGACGAAGAAGCTTGCGGCATGTTGCAACAATTGCAGAGCAGCTTTCCTGACGACTCTCGTATGATGCATCAAATACTACGAAGCGAGAAGCAAAGGTCAGCTTGCGGATAAGTGCCCCGGCACTGGCGTCGAGAGATGTAATGGTTGGCTTATTTATACCTTCGCCTGAGCCGTGCATAATACCCCTGGGAGGCAAGCGATGGTTCCTGCCACGAAACAGGGAGGCGGCCGCCCGGTCGTCTGGCTCGCCCTGGCGCTCGGGCTCGCCTCGGCCCTCGCCGCGAGCGACACCCACGCCGCCACCCGCGGCCTCGAAGTGGTGCCGGTACGGGATCGCGGCGGCGACCGGGTCATGCTGTACCGGGAGAGCCACGCCCTGCTGATCGGGGTCAGCGAGTATCTCGGCGGCACCCGGGGCTTCCCCAAGCTGCGCGGCGTGCGCCAGGACATCCCGGCGGTGCGGGCGGCGCTGGCGGCCCAGGGCTTCTCCGTCACCGTGGTGATGGACCCCGACCGGCGCGGCATCGAGACCGCCTTCGAGGACTTCATCGCCCGGCACGGCGGCAAGGCGGACGCCCGGCTGCTGTTCTACTACGCCGGCCACGGCCACACCCTGACGCTCGGCTATGGCGGCCGCATGGGCTATCTGGTCGGGCGCACGGCACCGGACCCGAAGCGGGACAAGACCGGCTTCAAGCGGGCGGCCCTGAGCATGGAGCGCATC
Organism: Alphaproteobacteria bacterium; assembly: GCA_030746635.1. Taxonomy (GTDB): domain Bacteria; phylum Pseudomonadota; class Alphaproteobacteria; genus JASLMH01. The sequence continues at coordinate 9,727 of JASLMH010000172.1, forward strand.
GCCGTGTTCGCCCGCGGCATCGAGTCCCGCCATGCGCTGTTCGTCTTCGACGCCTGCTTCGCGGGCGCCATCTTCGACGCCACCCGGGCGATCCCGGAGGTGATCCAGAGCAAGTCCGCCAGGCCGGTGCGGCAGTTCATCACGTCGGGCACCGCCGATCAGCAGGTGCCCGACGAAAGCATCTTCCGGCGTCAGTTCGTCGCCGCCCTGGCCGGCGAGGGCGACCTGGACAAGGACGGCTATGTCACCGGTGCCGAGCTCGGCCAGTTCCTTGAGGCCCGGGTGACCAACTACAGCCGCGGCGCCCAGACGCCGCAATACGGCAAGCTGAAGGACCCCCTGCTGGACAAGGGCGACTTCGTCTTCGCCCTGTCCGGGTCGGATCAGGGGCCTGGACCGGGCGGCGGCAGCGCGACCATGGAGCTCGCCTTCTGGCAGTCGATCCAATACAGCCGCAACCCGGAGATGTTCGAGGAATACCGGCGGCAATACCCCAATGGCCGCTTCGCCGGCCTGGCCGAGATCAAACTCCGCGAACTGCGCGGCGATCGGCCGGCCTCTCCCAAGCCGCCGCCGCCGCTCCGGGTGGCGGAATTGGACCGCGAAATGTACCTGGCCGGCGACGGCACAGTGAACGTGCGCGCCGGCCCAGGCACCGGTTTCGACAAGCTGGAGAAGCTGACGCCGGGCGCGCCAGTGGAGGTCACCGGCAAAGTGGTGGACAAGGACTGGTACCGGGTGACCCTGGCGGACGGCAAACAGGGATTCATCTGGGGTCCGCTGCTCTCGGATCGAAAACCGGCGTCGAAGGTGGAGGCGACACCCAAGGTGGCGGTGGGCGTCTATCCCAAGGCTTATCAGTCCGGCGACAGCTTCAAGGACTGTAATGACTGCCCGGAAATGGTGGTGGTGCCGGCGGGGCCGTTCCGGATGGGCTCCCCGGCCGACGAACCGAAACGCTACAAAGATGAAGGCCCGCAACACCGGGTAACGATCCCGGCACCGTTCGCGGTCGGCAAGTACGAGGTCACGCGCGGTCAATATGCGGCCTTCGTACGCGCCACCAGTCGTGACGACGGCGACGGTTGCTATGTAAGGGCAGGTGGGAAATGGCAGAAGGATTCCTCCGGGAGCTGGCGCAATCCCGGTTTTCAGCAAGGCGACGACCATCCCGTTGCCTGCGTCAATTGGGACGACGCCAAGTCGTATGTTGCCTGGCTGAGCGAGAAGACCGGGCGGAGCTACCGCCTGTTGAGCGAGGCCGAGTGGGAATACGTGGCCCGAGCCGGGACGACGACGCCGTTCAGCACCGGCGCCCGCATCACGCCGGAGCAGGCCAATTTCGATGGCAACTACACCTACAACGGCAGCGCCAGGGGGGTCTATCGGCAGCGGACGACGACGGTGGGCAGTTTCCGTCCTAACGCCTTTGGTCTTTACGACGTGCACGGCAATGTCTGGGAGTGGGTGGAGGACTGCTGGCACGGCAGCTACCAGGGCGCACCCTCGGATGGCAAC
>JASLMH010000173.1 GCA_030746635.1 Alphaproteobacteria bacterium
AGCGGGTGGCCGGGCGAATCCAACTAGGCGCAACCCGCGCTAGCCCGCATATCGCGTCCTGGCCCGTTCACGGCGTTGTGACCTTGACCGCCGCCGCCACGGATGGAACCATATCGATTCATCATTCGTCGAACCGGCCGGCCGGCCGCTGCGCGGATCGAAGCGTACCGTTTGGACGTATGAGTATCAGGCGTTCGAGTAAGCGTCGTCACCGCACCGAGAGCCGTTGACGACACCGCGCGTCCGGGGCCCGCCCGCCATATTTGGGGGAAGGCTTTGGATATGTCACGTTTCTTCCTATTTGCAGCATTGTTGATGTTCGCCCTGACGCCACGGGCCCCGGCCCTGTCGGCGCCTCAGATCCTGGCGCTGTTGGAAACCCAGGGGCCGAAGCCCCTGACCTGCGTCGACGGCGAGTGTTTCGCCGAATTCAGCTCCTTCTGCATGGAGCCGGGGCGCGAGGGCCCCGACCACGACACCGTCTATCTGATGGCCAAGGGCACCGACATCCGGATCATCGGCCGCACGGCCGACGGCAAAAAGGCATCGCTGCCGGCCAACGGCCTGGCCCGTTTCAAGAGCCAGCGCGGCTATACCGCCGTGCGCATTTCCCTGCCCATGGCGGCGCTGCCGCCGGGCGGTCTGAAATCGCTGGCCATCAGCGTCGGCCGGCACGCGGCGCTGTTGCCCAAGCCGCTGGAGAGCCACCGCAAGCCGCATGAGCCGGCGGAAGTGGCGGTGGCCCTGGGGCCGAATCGCCTGACCGGCGAGCAGATCGTCGACAATGGCGGTGCCCGGGCCGATGGCGCGCGGCTGTTGAGCTACATGATCAACGCCCTGCCGAAGGACCAGCGGGTCGGCGCCGCCGACCGGCGGGCCCTCTGGCGGCAGGCCATGGCCGCGGCGCCCGCGAAACTGAAGAGCCGCAACCTGCGCCTGGCGCACAGCGGCTATCAGCGTTGCCTGGCGGAATACCGGGAAGGATCGAAATTCCCCTTCCGCAAATGCCTGGAGCACATGCACGACCACGCCTTGTGGGAGCTGAACCGGCGTTACTGGATCGCCGTCAAGACCGGCAGCTGAGCACGGACCGGCTCAACGCCGCCCGCCGGCCAGGCGGGCGGCTTCCGGCCGGGCCCGCAGCCGGGCCATCGCCAGCACGCCCAGGAACGGCCCCAACCCCAGGGCGGCGAAGGCGAACTGCCAACCCACCGCCGCCGCCAGCGGCGGGATCAAATGCACCGTGAACAGGGTCAACAGAAAGCCGGCGCAGGTCTGCACCGTCAGCATGGTGCCGACATATTCGGGCGGCGACAGCTCGGCGATCGAGGCCGAGAACTGCGCCGAGTCGGCGACCACGGTGATCCCCCAAACGATCGCCAAGGCGGTCAGCAGCCAGGGCGCGGCCCCGAACAGGAAACCGATGGTCAGGGCGCACAGGCCGCTGGCCGCCATCGCCCCCATGGTCAGGGTGGTGCGGCCGTAGCGATCGGCGATCAGGCCGCCCAGGACGCAGCCCACCGCGCCGGCCACGCCCATCGAGGCGAAGGTGGCCAGGCGCGACCACCAGGCCGCCTCCGCCGCCGGCATGACCAGGCGGAACGAGGCGTCGAGGAACACCACCAGCCAGGCCCACATGGCATAGAGCTCCCACATGTGGCCGAGGTAGCCGCAATTGGCCAGGCGCAGGGCGGGTCGGCGCCAGGCCTGCAGGGCGGCCTTCGGATCGAACGGCGGCGCCGGCGCCAAATTCGGCCCCAGGCGGACGAGATTGATCATCCCCGCCGCCAGCAGCGCCATCGCCGAGGCAGCGGCAATGGTGAAGCGCCAATCGACGCCGCCAACGGCGTTGAACAGATGCGGCGCCGCCGAGCCTAGGGTCAGCGCGCCGATCAGGGCGCCGATCAGCAGCCCCATGTCGTCGCGGGCCCAACTGGTCGCGATCTTCATCCCGACCGGATAGATCCCGGCCATGCAGGCGCCGGTGATGAAACGGAGAACGATCACCGCGGCCGAGGTCGGCGCGAACAGCAACAGCAGCCCATTGGCGGCGGCGGCGATCAGCACGGCGGTCATGAAGAAGCGCCGCGGATCGAGGCGGTCCGCCAAGCCCATCAGGGCGCTGACCAGGGTACCGGCGACGTAGCCGACCTGCACCGACGAGGTCAGTAGCGAGGCATGGCCCGGACCCAGGCCGTATTCGACCCTCAGCGAGGGCACCACCGCCGAGGCCGAGAACCAGAGGCCCAGGGCCGCCACTTCGCAGATCGCCAACAGGATCAGGGAGCGCAAGCGGATGAAATCCATCGTTCGGCCAGCCCCTATTTTCCTTGATCCGGTCGCCCCATCCGGGCCTTCCATTGACGCCGGGCGGTGATCCGCAAAGCTATGTGCGCCGCCGCCGGTTCGTGCTACGACTCGGCGGCAGGATCGACGCCCCGTACGTCGCGGCGCCGACCCACGGCCGCGTGACTTCTATAAAGGACATCTGTGTCATGAGCGACAGCAACGACGATCGCATCACCGTATTGGCCAAGGAGTTCACCCCGGCGGCGATGGAGTATCACCGCCGTGCCATGGGCAAGCGCGGCTATTCCCTGGCCGGACCCATCGTCGCGCGGAAGTTCCTGATGTTGGAAGGCCCGGGCGAGCCGGAAGAGCTGTTCGGCGGTGAACTCTACTACGCCGCCACATTCGTCCGCCGCGACGAGGACGACAATTGAGGTGACGGCGCCCAATAGCACCCCGTCGGGACAGCCCCCTCCGAGCCCATGGCCGGGTTTCTGACCATTGTCCTTTTGGTCGCCCTGGCGCTGGTCGTCGGGGTTTTGTTGATGGGCATCTACGCCATGGGCCGGGGCGGCGAATTCAACCGGAAATACGGCAACCGGCTGATGCGCTGGCGGGTGATCCTGCAGGGCCTCGCGGTGGCGATCATCCTGATGCTGTTCTTCGCCAATCAAGCTTGAATAGGGGCGGCGGTGGTCAAGCTCACCAAGATCTACACCCGTGGCGGGGATGGCGGACAGACCAGCCTGAGCGACGGCAGCCGGGTGGCCAAGGGCGATGTCCGGGTCGCCGCCTATGGCGAGGTCGACGAGTTGAACGCCGTCATCGGCATCGCCCGTTTGCACGCGGTCGGCGACATCGATGCCATGCTGGGGCGCATTCAGAACGATCTGTTCGATCTGGGCGCCGATCTGTCGACGCCGCACGCCGAGCAGCCGAAATATGAACCCTTGCGCATCCAGGCCGCCCAGGTCGAACGGCTGGAGGCGGAGATCGACGCCTTGAACGAGGCGTTGTCGACACTGAATTCCTTCATTCTGCCCGGCGGCACGGCCTTGGGCGCGCACCTGCATCTGGCCCGCACGGTGGCCCGGCGGGCGGAGCGCCTGATCGTGCAACTGGCCGACCGGGAGACGATCAATCCCCAGGCGCGGCAGTACCTCAACCGGCTGTCCGATCATTTGTTCCAGTTGGCCCGTCACGCCAACGACGACGGCCGCCTCGACGTCCTGTGGGTGCCCGGGGCCAACCGCTGAGCCGCGGCCGCGACGCCGCCGCGACCTTTTGCCGCCGCCATGATCGGGGCTCGTTGACTTGCCATCGGCCGTTCACTATTTTGCGGCGCACCATAGCCCCTCGGTCGCGTTGAGCGACAGGTCCGGTACCGCCGGGCCGGAAACGCGCCGCCGAAAACCTTCGCCCACGAGATAGAGACCGTCCATGAGAAGAGGCAGCCGATGAAAGTCCTCGTCGCCGTCAAGCGTGTGGTCGACTACAACGTCAAGATCCGTGTCAAGGCGGACCAGACCGGTGTCGACCTGAACAACGTCAAGATGTCCATGAATCCGTTCGACGAAATCGGCGTCGAAGAGGCGCTCCGCATGAAGGAAGCCGGTTCCGTCGAGGAAATCGTCGCCGTGTCGATCGGCGTGCAGCAGTGTCAGGAGACCATCCGCACCGCCCTGGCCATGGGTGCCGATCGCGGCATCCTGGTCAAGACCGAACAGGAACTGGAGCCGCTGCACGTGGCCAAGATCATGGCCGCGCTGATCGCCGAGGAACAGCCCGACGTGGTGATCCTGGGCAAGCAGGCGATCGACGACGATTGCAACCAGACCGGCCAGATGCTGGCGGCGCTGATGGATTGGCCGCAGGGCACCTTCGCCTCGAAGATCGAACTGGCCGACGGCAAGGCCAATGTCACGCGCGAGGTCGATGGCGGCCTGCAGACGCTGACCCTGGACCTGCCGATGGTGGTGACCACCGATCTGCGCCTGAACGAGCCGCGCTACGCCTCGCTGCCGAACATCATGAAGGCGAAGAAGAAGCCGATCGATGAAAAGACCCCGGAAGAGCTTGGCGTCGATACGGCGCCCCGCCTGACCACCTTGAAGGTGGAGGACCCGCCGGCCCGGCAGGCCGGCGTGAAGGTCGAGGACGTCGCCGATCTGGTCGACAAGTTGCGTAATGAAGCGGGGGTGATCTGATGTCCGTCCTGGTAGTCGCCGAACATGACAACAGCGAACTGAAACCCGCGACCCTCAGCGTCGTGACCGCCGCCCAGGCGTTTGGCGAGGATGTCGACATCCTGATCGCCGGCAGCGGCTGCGCCGGCGTGGCCGACCAGGCCGCCAAGGTCGCCGGGGTGGCCAAGGTGATGCTGGCCGATGCGCCGCAATACGCCAACATGCTGGCGGAGCCGATGGCCGCGCTTCTGGTGCCGTTGGCCGGCTCCTATTCGGCCGTCCTGGCGGTGGCCAATACCGTCGGCAAGAACTTCATGCCGCGGGTGGCCGCCAAGCTGGATGTTTCGCAGATCTCCGAGATCTCGGACATCGAATCCGCCGACACCTTCGTACGCCCGATCTATGCCGGCAACGCCATGGCGACGGTGCAATCCAGCGATGCCGTCAAGATCATCACCGTGCGCACGACCGCCTTCGCCAAGGCCGAGCCGGAAGGCGGCAGCGCCGCCGTCGAGGCGGTCGAGGCCGCCGCCGATCCGGGCCTTTCCAGTTTCGTGGGCGAGGAATTGTCCAAGTCGGAACGACCGGAACTGACCGCCGCCCGGGTGATCATCTCCGGCGGCCGGGGCATGCAATCCGGCGACAATTTCGTGCTGATCGAAAAGGTCGCGGATAAGCTCAATGCCGCCGTCGGGGCCAGCCGCGCCGCGGTCGACGCCGGCTTCGTGCCCAACGACTACCAGGTCGGACAAACCGGCAAGGTGGTGGCGCCCGAGTTGTACATCGCCGTCGGCATCTCCGGCGCGATCCAGCATCTGGCCGGCATGAAGGACAGCAAGGTCATCGTCGCCATCAACAAGGACGAAGAGGCGCCGATTTTCCAGGTCGCCGACTATGGCCTGGTCGCCGATCTGTTCAAGGCGGTGCCCGAGCTGGACGAAGAACTGGCCAAACTGCCACCGGCCTAGATGACAGCGGCGGGAGCCCGCGAGATGATTCAGACCATCGGCATTATCGGCGCCGGACAGATGGGCAACGGCATCGCCCACGTGCTCGCGCTTTCCGACTACGACGTGCTGCTGACCGACGCCTCCAACGCGCAGGTGCAGAAGGCCCTGAAAACCATCAAGGCCAACATGGCGCGGCAGACGGAACGCGGCAGGCTGGACGAGGCCACGATGACCGCGGCCTTGGCGCGGATCAAGCCGGTGGCCGGCATACCGGAACTGGCGGACGCCGATCTGGTGATCGAGGCGGCCACCGAGGACGAAGACGTCAAGCGACAGATCCTGGCCGATCTCGCCCCGGTCCTCAAACCGGAGGGGTTGATCGCCACCAATACCTCGTCGATCTCGATTACCCGCCTGGCCGCCGCCTCCGAGCGTCCGGAGAAGTTCATGGGCATGCATTTCATGAACCCGGTGCCGGTGATGGAACTGGTCGAACTGATCCGGGGCATCGCCACCGACGAGGAGACCTTCTCGGCGGTCCGCGAGGTGGTGGTGAAAGTGGGCAAGACCCCGGCCAATGCCGAGGATTTCCCGGCCTTCATCGTCAACCGCATCCTGATGCCGATGGTCAACGAGGCGGTCTACACCCTCTACGAGGGCGTCGGCACGGTGGAGGGCATCGACAGCGCCATGCGCCTGGGCGCCAATCACCGCATGGGGCCGTTGGAACTGGCTGATTTCGTCGGTTTGGATACCTGCCTGGCGATCATGCAGGTGTTGTATGAAGGCCTGGCCGACAGCAAATACCGGCCCTGTCCGCTGCTGGTGAAATATGTCGAAGCCGGCTGGCTGGGCCGCAAGAGCGACCGCGGTTTCTACGACTACCGCGGCGAAAAGCCGGTGCCGACGCGCTAGGCTCTATACCGTTCGAAGCAAAACGAATTCGGCGTCGCCTTTGACGCCGCGCTAAATCACGTGCAGGGATGACTGTTCCCAGGGCCGTTCCAAGGTCGGCGCCCCGAAATGATAGCCTTGCAGGAACTGCACGCCGCGCTGGCGCAGGGCCTCGGCCTCGCCTTCGTTCTCCACGCACTCGCCGACGACTTCCGCGCCGAAGCCGTTGGCCAGGTCCAGCAGGGTCTGCACGAACAACTGGTTCTCGCTGTTGACCGGCAGATCCTTGACGAACTGGCCGTCGATCTTCACCAGATCGACATCGAGGCTCTTTAGGTGGCGGAACGACGTATAGCCGGCACCGAAGTCATCCAGGGCGATGCGGCAGCCGAGATCCCGCAGCTTGGCCGAGAAACGGGCGACTTCCTCGTAGTCCATCATCGCCACCGTCTCGGTGATTTCGATGATCAGGCGATCGGCGACGCCGGCATGGACATGCACCAGCGACAGCAGATGATCCAGGGTCGAGGGGTCGGTGGCGGTCATACCCGATACGTTGACCGCGAGATTGACATCGGGAACTTCCGCCAACTCGCACAACGCCAGTTCCAGGGTGTGCACGTCAAGGCGGCGGATCAGGCCCAGTTGCTCGACCACCGGGATGAAGATGCCGGCGGGAACCACGGTGCCGTCCTCGTCCAACATCCGCATCAGGCATTCGTATAGCCGCGTTTCGCCGCTTTCGGCATCGATGATCGGCTGCACCGCTAGCTTGATGCGATCGTCTTTCAACGCCCGCAACACCGCATCGCCGGTGGCCAGCGACTTGCGCCGCGCGGCCCGCCGATTGGCCGACGAGCGATACAGCGCGAACCGGTCCCGGCCCTGGCTCTTGGCATTCGACAGGGCTTCCTCGGCCCGGCCCATGACCTCTCGACTGTTCGGCAAATCATCGCTCAACTGCAGGCCGCCCAGGGACAGCGACACCGCCAGCGGACCGGCGCCGGTATTGACCTCGCGGTCGCGCACCGAAACCAGGATCTGATCGGCGACCCGCTGCAGGTTCCGGCTGTCTTCACCGGACAGTACCAGGCCAAACTGATTGCCGCCGGCCCGGCCGATAATGTCACCGACCCTGGTGCAATTCTCCACCCGTTTGGCGATCTCGACGATCACCGCATCGGCGATGTCGAAGCCATAGGCGCTGTTCAGCATGCCGAGACGATCGATATTGACCAGCAGGAAGGCGGCATGAGCGCCAATCTGGTCGCCGTTCGTCAGGATCTCGTCGAGGGCTTCTTCCAGGCGGGCGCGGTTCAGATGTCCGGTCAGTTCATCGAAGAATGCCAGCCGCTCGAGGCCGCTTTCGCGGTTCTTCCGCGATGTGATGACGCGCAGCAGACCCAGGAAGCGGATCGGTTCGCCGTGCTCGTCCAAATCCACCGAACCGTTCTCTTCCAACCACTCGTAGCCGCCGTCCGAGCGCCTGAACTTGAACTCGCAGGCATGGGAGGTGCCGCCATCGTGCAGCCGCGACAGCGCGATGGCGCGGGCCGGGAGGTCGTCCGGGGCGATGCGCTTCTGGAAATCGTCCGCATGACGGGGCAGATCGTCGGCGGCCAGCCCCAGGGCCGCGGGCGCTTCGCCCGCCCAGTCGAGCCGGCCGGTGCGCAGGCACCAGCTGTAGACGAGCCCGCCGGCGGCCCCGATGGTCCGGGTCAGAAGGCCCAGATCCCACGGCGGGGACGGCTCGAGTCGTTGATCCTGCGCGGTTTCCACCATGGCCATTTTCGAACTGAATACGAGGTATCGGTTGCACTGGAAGCGGCCAGACTAGGTGGCAACCGTTAAGAAACCCCAAATTTTTTGGCCGGCTGCTGGCAAAATCGCCTGGCTCTACACGCGTAGGATTATGGTCAATCGTCTAATGCCCCGGGGCGAGTGGCGGACCAAGTACCGGCTAGGCCGCGTAGCGGCTGTGCGACAGTTCCTTCAGCAGGTGGGCGGCCAGATTGACCGCCAGCGACAGCAGCAGCAGGATGATGCCCAGACCCAACGCCATGGGCAGATCGCCCTTGCTGGCCTCGAGGGCGATGGCCGTGGTCATCACCCGCGTCACGTGATCGATATTGCCGCCGACGATCATCACCGCGCCGACCTCGGCGCTGGCCCGGCCGAAGCCGGCCAGCACGGCGGTCACCAGGGTGAAGCGGCTGTCCCAGAGCAGCACCGACAGGCGGCGCAATGGCGGCACGCCCAGGGACTGCAACTGCTCGCGATACTCCAACCACAGATCTTCCATGACCTGCCGGGCCAACGAGGCGATGATCGGCACCACCAGGATGACCTGGGCGATGATCATGGCGGTCGGCGTGAACAGCAGACCGAACACGCCGAACGGACCGCTGCGCGAGAACAGCAGATAGACGATCAGTCCCACCACCACCGGCGGCAACCCCATCAGGGCGTTCAGGCAGACCACCAGGACCCGGCGGCCGGGGAACCGAAACAGCGCCGCCATGGCCCCGATGGGCAAGGCGATCAGGGTGGCGATCAGCACCGCCGTCAGGCTGACCCGCAGCGACAGCAGGATAATCTCCACCAATTGCTGATCGCCCCTGGCGAGCAACGCCAGGGCGGTGCCGGTGGCCTGCCAGAATTCATTCATCGGCCGCTTCCGGCCCGGCCGTCGTCAGTGTCGATTGGCTCAACTCCATGGCGGCGGATGATAGCAAAGCCCCAGAGCGATTGCCGCGTTGTTTGCGCTGGCGCAGAATGCCCCAACTGGGCCGATGCCGAGCTGGAAAAGGGGGCACGGGATGTATCCGCAGCCACAAGTGATCCAAACCACCGTCTTCGCCACGGTGCCCGAGGAATTGCAACTCACTGATCGGGACTCCCATATGTCGCGGGACATTTTCCGCGGCCGGCCCCTGGGTTCGTTCCTGGAAGGGCCATCGTTCGACCGGGACGGCAATCTGTACGTCGTCGATATCGCCCATGGCCGGATCTTCCGGGTATCGCCCGCGGGCGCCTTCACCGTGGTGACCGAGTACGACGGCAGCCCGAACGGTTTGAAAATCCACCGGGACGGCCGGCTGTTCGTCGCCGACCGCCGCAACGGCATCGTCGAGGTCGATCCGGCGAACGGCAAGGTCTCGGTGCTGATCGGCCCGGAACAACTGCCCGGCTTCAAGGGCCCGAACGATCTGTTCTTCGCCTCCAACGGCGATCTCTATTTCACCGATCAGGGCGACACCGGCCTGCACGACCCCACCGGCCGGGTGTTCCGCTACGACACCAGCGGCAACCTGCATTGCCTGATCGACAACGTGCCCAGCCCTAATGGCCTGGTGATGGATCCCGAGGAATCGGCGCTCTACATCGCGGTGACCCGGGCCAACGCGATCTGGCGCATGCCGTTTCGCCAGGACGGCTCGATCAACCGGGTCGGCCTGTTCGCGCAACTGGTCGGCGGCATGGGGCCGGACGGCCTGGCCGTCGACACCGAGGGCAACCTGGTGATCGCCCATGCCGGCCTCGGCACCGTCTGGCTGTTCTCGGCCCAGGGCCTGCCGATCCATAAGCTGCCGGCCTGTGATCATTCGCCCCTGACCACCAACATCGCCTATGGCGGGCCCGACAACCGCACCCTGTTCATCACCAGTTCCTTCACCGGCAACATCCTCCGCGCCGAGATGCCGGCCCCGGGACAGCCGATGTACGCCCGCATGGATTAGCGCGGAATCCCTATTCTATTTCGGCTGCCAGGACTGGAAGGCATCGAACCTGAGGTGCCGGCGGCGCTCGTCTGAGAAACCCAAGGGCGCCAAGAGAATGCGATCAACGGGCGCGAAGATTCCACCTAACACGCCGTCAGAGAATGTCCGGTTTCTGCCCCAAACGGACGTCAATGGATCAACTTCAGGACCAACGCTAATAGCCATAAGCGGTCATGGAGCCTTGTCAACGGGGCGCATGGATTCCCTGATCTTGGGCCGCTACACTCCTCCCATGGCAGAGGGAACCCAACGTAGGCTGGCGGCAATTGCATCAGCCGACGTTGTCGGTTATTCCCGGCTGATGGGCGTGGACGAAACCGGCACGCTGGATGCCCTACGCGCCCACCGGGCGGAATTGATTGATGACAAGATCGCCGAACATGGCGGTCGCATCGTCAAGACCATGGGCGACGGCTTGCTGCTGGAATTTCCCTCAGTCGTTGAAGCCACCCAGTGCATGGTCGAAATCCAGTCAGATATGGCCGAACGCAACCAAGGCGTCGATGAGGATCGGCGCATTACCTTCCGCATTGGCGTCAACCTCGGTGACATCATCATTGAGGGCGAAGATATCCTCGGCGATGGGGTCAACATCGCTGCTCGCCTGCAGGAGTTAGCGGAACCGGGTGGCGTGGCAATATCTAGCCGCGTACATGAAGATGTGCGGGACCGCCTCGATGCAGGATTTGCTGATGCAGGCGAACAGGACTTGAAAAACATCGCTCGCCCGGTCCGCGTCTGGAAATGGTCGCCTGCGTTTTCGGCTGCCGCAGAATCCAAGATAACCGATGCACCGCTTCCGTTGCCCGACAAGCCTTCGATCGTCGTCCTCCCGTTCGACAATATGTCCGGCGATCCGGATCAAGAGTATTTCTCTGATGGTATTTCCGAGGACATCACTACTGAACTTTCGCGCTTTAGCGAACTATTCGTGATCGCAAGAAACTCAGCCTTCGCCTACAAGGGCCAGCATCCCAATATCGTAGAAGTTGCCAGCGAATTGGGCGTTCATTTCGTCCTTGAAGGCAGCGTTCGTAAGGCTGGCGACAGGGTCCGCATTAGCGCTCAATTGATCGACGGCCAGAACGG
>JASLMH010000174.1 GCA_030746635.1 Alphaproteobacteria bacterium
TGTCAGGAAGAACAGCACCAACCCCGCCAACCAGAAAAGCTGTGGTATCCACTGCGGCGTCGCCAGGGTGGTGATCGATACCGAATTGAATTTCCAGGAATTGCCGAAGGAGATGCCAGCATAATAGGTCATCACCGACATGTAGTAGAGCAGCAGGAACAGGCCCAGGACATCGAGACCCGCCTTCACCGGCCTGGGCAGCAGGCTGTAGAACGCATCGATGCGAACGTTCGAGCGATGCAGCAGGCAATAGGAATAGGCCCAGGTCGTCGCGGCCGAGAAGACATAGCCCGAATACTCGTCCGAGCCGCTCATCGTTATGCCGACGAACTTGCGGAAAAACACATCGACCGTAACCATCACGGCAGCCGCCAGCAGCGCCCCGCCGCCGACCCAAACGGCCGCCTTCGACACCTGTTCGAGGCGGTGATGGATCATCGCGAACATTCGTACTGCCCCGATCCTGCCAAGAAGAAATTGGCGTCGCGTTCGATCCGCGACGCCAATTCAATGTACCTGCCGTAAGAAACTACATCGAGGCTTTGACCCCGGCCAGTTTGCCGATCGTCGCGTTCCATTCATCGACGCATTTCTGGGTGCCGCAACGCTTGGCCCAGCGCTTGAGGACAAAATTCTCAACCACGTCCTTCAATTTCGCCTTGTCGGCCGCCGTCGGTTCGATCGGCACCATGCCGCCGGGCTTGCCCAGATCGCAGGGGCCACTGGCGTTGCAGTTCATGCCGCGCAGATCGTTCTTTGCCGTGGCAACCCACATCTCTTCCTCGAGTATCGCCAGTTCCTTCCGGAACAGCGCCTTGGTGTCGGCATCCAGGCCGTCCCAGGTCTTCAGGTTCATGGCCAGGAAGGAAGACGCATAGCCCAGGCGAATGCGGATGTTATGGGTCACCACCTGCCACCATTTGGCATTGTAGGCCGGCAGCGTTCCGGTCAGGCCGCAATCGGCGACGCCCTTCTGCAAGGCCGGCACGACCTCGGCGAAGGCGATGGTTACGGCACTGCCGCCGACACCTTCGATGAAATCGCCCAGGGTGGTGCTGTAGGTGCGGATCTTCTTGCCCTTCAGTTTATCCAGACTGTAGGACTTGATGCTCTTGTCGCCGAGGTTGCACCAGAGCTGCTGGCTGGGCCAGGCGTAGATCATCAGGAGCTTCGCGCCGTACTTCTGCTCGAACTCCCGCTCCAGGATTGTTCGATAGGCCTCGTTCGCCTTGCGGTAGGTCGGCAGGTCCTGGATCACGCCAGCCAGGTCGGCGCCTTCGATGGCCGGGCTGTCCTGGGCCACGTAGGTGGTCACGCCATGTACGGCGTCATAGACACCGAGTTTGAGCAGCCGCATGATCTCGAAGCCCGAAAGTCCGAGTTCGGTTTGCGACTTGGCGTTGGCGGTCAATTTGCCGCCGGTGATCTTCGGCAGATGCTCTTTCCAGAACGGCCCCTCGCGTTCCTTCCAATGGTCCAGGAAACCCCAGGTGCCGACGACCTTGAACTCCCGTTTTTTCATTTCAGCCGATGCCGGCGCGGCAACGAAAGCGAGCGCCAGGGCGCCGGCAAGGGCGCCGACAACGACAAAGTTCCTCGCCCGAAGTCCTATCATTGTAGCCTCCCTAGTTATTCAGGTGACGAGTCGATGCAATGAATCCTCGCGGTCTTGGCGACCGCCGCAAGCTTGCCACGATCGCAACTATGGCAGGTCTACATCACCGGTACAAATTTCAAATTCGTCGTTTGCGCCCCTGCGGGCCGATCGGAACGGTCTCTGCCGGTCTTGAAAGGCGCTAGGGGTCGCGTTGCCGTTGTTGCCGGGCGCGCAGCGCCGCTGTTTCCGCCGCCAGGATCATCGGCGGCTCACCGGCGATGACGACGCCGTAGGCATCGGCGGCGTGCGGCACCGTCACCTTGCCCTCAATGACGTCGTGCAATACGCGCTGGGGCTCGCGTTCCAAGGGATCGCCATGGCCGCCGCCCGAGGCCAATCCGACCTCCAGGACATCACCTTTGCGCACGGTGGCGAGGAATTGCGAGAAGAATTCCTCCACCGTGCCGTCGGCCCGGATCAGCCTGAGCCTGGCATGAGCGCCGGGCAAACCGCCGTTCAGGCCGTAGGGGGCGAAATCGTGGCGGTCGGAGCGGACCTGCAACACCGCTTCGTCGGCTAGAAAACGGATATGGCGCTCAAGCGCCAGGCCGCCGCGATATCGGCCGGGGCCGCCGCTGTCCGGTACCAAGGCGTAGCGCTCGATCACCAAAGGCTGCTCGACCTCCAACAGTTCCGCCGGCGTGTTGGAATAGTTGACGATGGTGCCGGTGGAGGCATCCATGCCGTCGCGGTCCGGACCGCCACCCCAGGACCCGACCAGGCCCTCGATATAGACGAAGGGTTTGCCGTCCGCGTAGTAGCCGCCGAAACTGACGGCGGTATCGGGGGCGTGCGGGCCGCTGGCCGGAACCCGGTCCGGCAGCAATTGAGCCAGCGCGCCGAACACCGTATCGGCGACGCGGTCACCGGTCAGGCCGCGGGCGGCGACCGCCGCCGGCGGCCGCGGATTGACGATCGAGCCTTCCGGCGTCAGGACCCGGATCGGCCGGAAATAGCCGGCGTTGTTCGGAATGTCGTTGTCGAAGATCGAGCGGACGCAAGCCCAGGCGGCGGAGGCCGTGAAGCTGTGTACCGAGTTGATGGCGCCCTTGACCTGCGGCGAGGTTCCGGCGAAGTCGATGGTCATGGTGTCGCCCGCCACCGTCACCTTGACCTGTATGGTGATCGCGCCGGGCTCGATGCCGTCGCCGTCGATATGATCGGTAAAGTCGAACGCGCCGTCGGGCAGGTCGGCGATCTGGCTGCGCGTATAGCGCTCGGTATAGTCCAGGAGCTCGCGGCAATAGCCTTGGAACTGTTCAAGCCCATAGCGTTCGACCAGTTCCATCAGGCCGCGTTCGCCGATCCGGCAGGCCGCGATCTGACTGTGGATATCGCCCAGGACCTTGTCGGGAACCCGGACATTGCGCTCGATGATGCGGAATATCGTCGCCACCGGTTCGCCGGCCTGGTAAAGCCGGAGCGGCGGCAGCCGCAGCCCTTCCTGGTAAATCTCCGTCGAGTCGCAGGCCATGCTGCCCGGTACCCGGCCGCCCATGTCGGTCTGGTGGGCGATGCAGGAGGCGTAGCCGAGCAGCACCTGATCGTCGAACACGGGCTTGACGGCAATGATATCCGGCAGATGGGTGCCGCCGTCATAGGGATCGTTCAGGGCGAAGATATCGCCCGGCGCCAGGTCGTTGCCGAAGGTCCTGACGACGGCCTCGAGCGCCGAGGGCATGCTGCCGAGATGCAGCGGCAGGCAGGTACCCTGGGCGATGAATTCGCCGTCACTGGCGAACAGCGCCGTTGAATAATCGAGGGCTTCCTTGACGATGAACGAGCGCGCCGTCCGCGCCACCGTTAGGGCCATCTCGTCGGCGATCGAGGCCAGTCGGTTCTTGATCACATCGAGGGTGAAGGGATCGAAGTCGCCGTCGATCCGGATCGCTCCCGCCTTGTCTGGGTCGCTCGCAACCATGGTTGGGCAAACTATCGCAATTGGGGCAGGCCGCGATAGGCCGTCGACGCCATGCCAAGGTTTACAGGTTCCAATTCGATCGCCATTTTCCTGGGATCATCGCGGACGGTCGTTTTTCCTGGAACGGGTATGAAGTATCGCATCGGAGTTGATATCGGCGGCACCTTCACGGACGTCGTTTTCCTTGCCGAAAACGGCCTGACGCTCACCGCGAAACTGCCGTCGACGCCGGACGATTACAGCCGCGGTATTGCCGATGGTGTCGCCGCGATTTTCCGGGATCATGGCTTGAAGGGCGAACAGGTCAGCGAGGTGCTGCATGGCACGACGATCGCCACCAATGCCATTCTCGAGAAGAAGGGTGTCAGGACGGCACTCATCACCACGGATGGTTTCGCCGACGTTCTCGAGATCCGGCGCCTCAGGATGCCGTTGCTCTACGACCTTGCCTGGCGGAAACCGGCGACCCTGGTCGACCGGGCCCACAGGTTCGAGGTTCCTGAACGCATCGATCATCAGGGCGCAATCGAACGCCCCCTCGATGAAGGGCATGCCGCCCGTATCGTCGACAGGGCGCTGGCCGTGGACGGGATCGAGGCCATCGCCATATGCCTTCTCAACGCCTATGCCAACGGCGCCCATGAGCGCCGCCTGCGCGCCCTGATCCGCGAACGGAACGCCGATATCGCCGTCTGCCTGTCGTCCGAGGTGCTGCCCGAGATCAAGGAATACGAACGCACCAGCACGACCGTGGTGAACGCTTATATCCAGCCCGTGGTCGCCGGCTATCTGAGCGCCCTGGAAGGGCGGCTGCGCGACCTCGGCATCGCCGCGCCGATCCTGGTCATGCAGTCGAACGGCGGCGCCATGGGGGTCGCGGCGGCCAGCGCGCGGCCGATCCACATCATCGAGTCCGGACCCGCGGCCGGCGTTGTCGGCGCGGCCGAGATCATCCACCGGTTGGGCCACGCCGACGCCCTCACCTTCGACATGGGCGGCACGACGGCAAAGGCATCGATCATCGAAGGTGGCGGGTTCAACCGGGTCGGCGCGCTTGACGTCGGCGGCGGCATCAACCTGTCGGGACGCCTTCTCACCGGTGGCGGCTATCACGTACGGGTGCCGGCGATCGATATCGCCGAAGTCGGGGCCGGCGGCGGCAGTCTGCTGGTGCTCGATGCCGGTGGCGGCCTGAAGGTCGGGCCACAAAGCGCCGGCGCCGATCCCGGACCGGTCTGCTATGACCTGGGGAACGACACCCCGACGGTCACCGATGCCAATGTCCTGCTTGGCTATATCAGCCCCAGCCATCTGGTCGGCGGCGAGTTGAAGCTGAACTACGACAAGGCGGCGGCGGCGGTGAACGACCGATTGGCCGTTCCGCTCGGCCTGTCGATCGAGGCGGCGGCCCACGGCGCCCATATCGTCGCCAACGCGACCATGGCCAGGGCCCTGCGCGCCGTTTCAAGCGACCGTGGCCGCGACCCGCGTGAGTTCTCCCTGATCGCCTTCGGCGGCAGCGGATCGGTGCATGCCGCCAGCCTTTGCGCCTCGCTCGACATCCACCAAATCATCGTGCCGCCCGTCTCGGGTGTCTTCAGCGCGCTCGGCCTGCTGTTCCCGGCCACCGAGCATCATTACGTGCAGACCCATAAACGGGCCCTAACGGCACTCGACCTGGCCGAAATCGAAAACCTGTTCCGGACCTGCGAACGGGAAGGATCGGCCGCCCTGGGCAGCGAAGGCTATGCCGCCGGGCGCGTGGCCTTCGGCCGTTTCGTCGACATGCGCTATGCCGGCGAGAACTCCGAACTCACCTTGCCGTTCGAAGCCGGCCCGGAGGTCGCCGCCGAGCTTCGCGGCGCCTTCGATCGCGCGCACGAGCGCGCCTACGGCTATTGCTCCCAGGAGGAAATCGTCGAGGTGGTCAATATCCGCCTGATCGCCACCGGCTTGTCCGAGACCTCGCGGGTGCCGGCGCAACTCGAGCCGCCGGGCGGCCGTCCGATCGCCAGCGAGAACGCACAACGCCGCGCCTATTTTGGCCGCGATCCCGGCTGGCTCGAGACGCCAGTGGTCGGCCGCCAGGCGATCGGGCCGGGCGAGACCGAGGGCCCGCTGATCATCGAGGAATACGATTGCACCACCGTGGTGCCGCCCGGCTGGCGGGTGCGCCGGGACGATTGGGAAGTCCTGGTCATCACCGCCACCGGAAGCTGATACCAACGGTCCGGAGCGCCGGCCGGGACAAAGGACTCAATCGAGGTAGACGCGAGGCAGGGTCCGGGCCAGGCGGGGCAGCAATTCGAACTGCGGCAGGCCCAGCCAGCCGGCCAGTTCGGCGCCGTCGATCCGATCCGCGCCTTGCGGACCGAGAAACACCGTTTCGCTGCCGATGCGAACGTCCGGGACGCCGCTGACATCGATCACCGTGTGTTCGATGCCACGCCGCCCGACCACCGGCGCCCGCCGTCCTTCGATCAGGGCTTCGCCCAAGGGCGGCTGGTGATTGAAGCCATCGCCGAAACCGATCGGCAGCACCGCCAGCCGGGTCGGCTGCTCGAGCGATCCACCGCCCAGAAAACCGACATAGGAGCCGGCCGGGAATTCCTTGACCTGGATGACCCGGCTCTTGACGGCCGCGATGACCGGCCGCGCCGGCGCCATCCCCGACCAGGCGCCCTCGACCAGGCCGAACAGCAGGCGGCCGGTATTGACGGCATCGTAATCGAGCTCCGGATAGCCCAGAACCACGTGGCTGCTGGCGACCATGCGGGTGAAGTCCTTCAGTCCCGCGGCTTCGGCGGCGCGACAGGCATCTTGAAAGGCCGCGATTTGACGTTTGATCGCGTCTGGATCCTCCGGCGCGTTCAGGTGGGTGTAGATGCCGGTCAACCGCAGTCCCCGTGCCTGGTCGACGGCGGCGAAGGCGCCCGCCCATTCGTCGGGATTGACGCCCAGCCGGCCCAGGCCGGTTTCCACTTTCATATAGGCGTCCAGCGGGCGGTTCAGCGCCGCGAAGGCCTCCAGGCTCGCGGCATCGTGGATGGTGACGGTGGCGCCCAGCGCGGCGACCTCCGCCGCCGCCTCGGGCAGGGTCGAGGCGTAGAGCAGGATCGGCGCCTCGACGCCGGCACCCCGTATGGCCTGGACATCCCGCGGATCGCCGACCGCCACCGCATCGGCCCCGCCGGCGATCGCCGCCTGGCCCGTCCGGGCGGCGCCGCAGCCAAAGCCGTCGCTCTTCACCACGGCGACGATCCTGACCTCGGGACCGACGCGGTCGCGGACCAGCGCCACGTTGTGCCGCAACGCGGCAAGATCGATCTCGACCCACGACGATCGCAACATCGCCATCACGGTGCCCCTTGCTCGGTGTTTCCGGTCTCTACCGTATCGCACGATCGGCGAGCGGGCTTCCGGTTTTCCCGCTACGACGACGCCGGCAAGGCCGCCGGAAACCCCGATGACTTGGACCGCCCCTTCCGGGTGTTCGTCACAGGTTGCATAATCCGCCGATATCGTTTGAAGTGACCAGGGACCGGCGGGGGTACAGTCGGGAAATCTGTCATTGAAGCAGAGCGGTTTCCGCCAATCGCGGAAATCACCATACGGGGAGGAATAACGATGAAGCGGAACTTCAAGCTTGTCGCCCTGACGGCCGCGACGGCGCTGACCGCGGGCCTACTCGTCGCCGGCGCCTCGGCAAAGGAGGTGAAGATCGGCGTCGTGCTGACCTATTCGGGCGGCGCGGCCCACTTCGGCGAACAGATCGGCCGCGGCATGGATCTTTACATCAAGCAGCACCCCGAGGCTTTCGGCGGCCACACGGTCAAGCTGATCAAGCGGGATTCCAAGCGGCCGGGCGGCGACATCGCCAAGAACGCCGTGCAGGAACTGATCACCCGCGAGAAGGTGGACCTGCTGACGGGCTTCGTGTTCTCGCCCAACGCCATGGCCAGCGCGCCGCTGGCGACCAAGGGCAAGGTGCCCATGGTCATCATGAACGCCGGCACGGCCTGGATTCCCAGCCTGTCGCCCTATATCGCCCGGGTCTCGTTCACCATGTGGCATTCCGGCTATCCCATGGGCAAGTACGCCCATGACAAGCTGGGCTGCAAGACGGCGGCGGCCGGCTTCACCAACTACCCGCCGGGCAAGGACAGCCGCAACGCCTTTCAGACCGGATTGCAGGAGGCCGGCGGCAAGCTGGTCGAATCCATCCCCATGGGCGGCCCGCGCGACGTGCCGGACTTCACGCCCTTCTTCCAGCGGGTCAAGGACCTGAAGCCCGACTGTTTCTTCGTCTTCGTGCCCGCCGGCAACCATGCGGCGGCGGTGTTCAAGACCTATTCGGCGGTCGGGCTCAAGGCCGCCGGCGTCCGCCTGATCGGGCCCGGCGACATCACCCAGGACACCAAGCTGCAGGGCATGGGCGACGGCGCGGTGGGCATGATCACCATGCACCACTACGCGGCCGACTATGACAACCCCGAAAACCGGGCGTTCGTGGCGGCCTGGAAGAAGGCCTATGGCGCCGACACGACCCCCGACTTCATGGCGGTCCAGGGCTGGGACGGCATGGCCGCCATCGCCCACGCCATTAAGGCCCAGAACGGCGACGTCACCGCCGACGGCACCATCAATGCGCTCAAGGGCTGGACCTACCGCAGCCCACGCGGCTCCATCACCATCGACCCGGAGACGCGGGACATCATCATGGACGCCAACGTCCACCGGGTGGTCAAGAAGGGCGGACGCCTGATGATCGAGGTGATCGACACGGTTCCGCAGGTCAAGGATCCCTGCAAGGCACTGAAGATCGGCAAGTGCGCCAAATGATTTGAGCGATCCGGTCGTGCGGTGGGTGGGAGAACCCCTTCTGCCACCCCCGTGCCGTCGGTGACTTCATGAATCCGGTGCTCAACGCGGCCGTCAGCATCCTGTTCGACGGCCTCGCCTATGGGATGCTGCTGTTCATCATTTCGGTGGGCCTGTCCATCACCATGGGCTTGATGGGCTTCGTCAACCTGGCCCACGGCGCCTTCGCCATGGCCGGCGGCTATGTCACCGTGAGCCTGATGAACCTGCTCGGCGTGCCGTTCCTGCCCGCGCTGGGCGGGGCGTTCGTGATCGTCGCCGCGGTCAGCATGCCGATCGAAAGGCTGATCTACCTGCCCCTCTACCGGGCCGGCGAGTTGGACCAGGTGCTGCTCAGCATCGGCGTGGTGTTCATGGCCATCGCCGGCGCCACCTTCGTGTGGGGATCGACGCCGCCGTCGATCCGCATGCCCGACTTCCTCACCGGCCAGGTCGACCTGGGCTTCAAGACCTTCCCCGCCTATCGCACCTTCACCATCGGCGTCGGCATGGCCATGATCCTGGCCCTGTGGCTCGGCTTCGAGCGCACCATCATCGGCGCCAAGATCAGGGCCGCCGTGGACAATCGCGCCATGGCCCAGGCGGTGGGCATCGACGTGGATCGGCTGTTCGTCGTCACCTTCGCGCTGGGTAGCGGACTGGCGGCCATGGGCGGCGGCCTGGCCATCGAGATCGTCGGCCTGTCGCCGCCGTTCGCCATCCAGTACCTGGTATTCTTCCTCATCGTCGTCGCCGTCGGCGGGCTCGGCAGCATTCGGGGCGCCTTCGTCGCGGCCATCGTCCTCGGCATCATCGACACGGCGGGCAAGTATCTGTGGCCGGACGGCGGCGCCTTCTTCATTTACGCGGCGGCCGTGCTGTTGCTGCTGGTCAAGCCCTGGGGCCTGTTCGGGAGGGAACAGACGTGAATGCCCCGGACCGATCGGCGCCCGACCCGCACGGCTTCCTGCGCGGCCGCGAACGCTGGCGCCCGGTCGAGGCCCTCCCCTGGCTGATCGCCATCGGCGCCTTCTTCGCCCTGCCCGACTACATGATCCTGGGCACCCAGGTGATCACCATGATCATCTTCGCCCTGTCGCTGGACCTGATCCTGGGCTACGCGGGCATCGTCAGCCTGGGCCACGCGGCCTACTTCGGGGCCGGGGCCTACGCCACGGGCATGCTGTCGGCGCACCTGGGCTGGGGGGAGCCGATCAGCGGGCTGCTGTTTGGCGGCGCCGTCGCCGGCCTGGTCGGGTTCGTGTCGGGCTGGGTGCTGCTGCGCTACCACGGCCTGACGCTTTTGATGCTGACCCTGGCCACCGCCATCATGCTGCAGGAGCTGGCCAATGTGTTGGAGGTCTGGACCGGCGGGTTCGATGGGCTGTTGGGCATGGAGTTCACGCCTCTGTTCGGGCTGTTCGAGAACGATTTATGGGGGCATGCCTACTATTGGTATGCCCTGGCCGTCCTGGCGATCTGTTTCCTGTTCGCGCGGCGGCTGGTGCACTCCGCCTTCGGCCGGACCCTGGTCGGCATCCGCGAAAACACCCGGCGCATGCACGCCATCGGCTCGCCCGTGCATTGGCGGCTGGTGACGGTATACACCGCCTCGGCGACCATGGCCGGGCTGGCGGGCGCCCTGTTCGCCGAAATCAACGCCTACGTCACCCTGGACGTGCTCAGCTTCGCCCGCTCCGGCGCGGTGCTGATCGTGCTGATCCTCGGCGGCACGGGACGCCTGTACGGGGCTTTCGTGGGCGCCACGGTCTACGTGATACTGGAGGACGAACTGGCCAAGGCGAGCCCCGAGTTCTGGGAGTTCGGCGTCGGCCTGGTGCTGGTCCTGGTGGTGCTGTTCTTCCGCGGCGGCCTGCTGGGCGGGCTCGACAGCGCGGCCCGCCGCCTCAAGGAGGCGCGGTCGTGACCCCGGCACTGGAGGTCCGGGACCTGTGCCGAAGCTTCGGTGCGTTGCACGTCGCCAGGAACATAAATCTGGCTCTCGCCCCCGGCGCCCGGCAGGCCCTGATCGGGCCCAACGGCGCCGGCAAGACGATGCTGGTCAACCTGATCACCGGGGCGCTGAAGCCTGATTCCGGCGCCGTCTTCGTCCGCGGCGAGGAGATCACCGACCTTGGCCAGGCGGCGCGGGTCAAGAAGGGCCTGGCCCGGACCTATCAGATCAACCAGCTGTTCCGAGAGCTAACGGTGCTGGAGAACATCGCCCTGTCCGTCGCCGAGCGCCGGCGCCGCGGGGCCAACCTGTTGCAGCCGTTCTCGCGCAATCGCGAGACCGTCGACGAGGCGGCGCAACTGATCGAGACGCTACGCTTGGGCGACGACATGCTGAAGCCGATCCGCGAGCTGCCTTACGGACGCCAGCGCCTGGTTGAGATCGCCATCACCCTGGGCCAGCGGCCGGAGGTGTTGCTGCTGGACGAGCCGGCGGCGGGCGTGCCCTCCACCGAGAGCCACATCATCCTGGAGGCCCTGGACGCGCTGCCCGACAACATCGCCATCCTCATCATCGAACACGACATGGAGGTGGTTTTCCGGTTCGCCGAACAGGTGACGGTGCTGGTCGGCGGGGCGGTGCTGGTGGAAGGGCCACCGGCCGCCATCGCCAAGGACGAGGGGGTGCGCGCCGTCTATCTGGGAGAGCACGAGCATGGCTGAGGCGCTGCTCGAGCTAGAGGGCGTGCACGCGGGCTACGGCGAAACGGTGGTGCTGGAGGACCTGTCGATCC
>JASLMH010000175.1 GCA_030746635.1 Alphaproteobacteria bacterium
TGTTGGCCAAATCGGCTGGATTAGCCGCCAATTGGCGGATCTTCGCCCGGATTTGCTCACGTCGGTTGGCGGGCATGGCTCGCAGACTCCGCAGGGCGCGACGGCTGTAGACGACCTTCAGCATGTTCCATGCTGTATCAAATTCTATCTAACAGTCAATACTAGAATGTAGAGATTTTTATCGCAAGAAAGCGGCCAGTGTTAACCGGTCGCAGGCTACCGTCCCTCCGACGCGTATCCCGCATACCGCTCGGCCAGGTGCTGAATCTCGCCGGCCGGCCGCGACAGCAGCGAGATCGGGATATAGAAACAAACCTGGCCCTTGCCGGTGCGGGCCTGGAACTGGCTGAGCTGCGGTGAGATCAAGGGCGCCAGGCCGCTGGAGGAGCGGGCGAAGGCGCTGGCTTGCTCGCCCAGCAGGCGCTGGTCGGCGGCGATCATCAGCACCCGGCGCATCAGCACGGCCCGGCCGACCTCCAGCCCGGTCACGGCGGGCCACGGGATCAGGCCGATCGGCGGCAGCCGGCAATGCAGGCCCTTCTCGTCCAGCAGCAGGACCGGCCGCCTCTCGAAGGCCATCTGCAGCAGGACGAAACCGACCAGCGCCGGGATCGCCACGGCGGCCAGGCGGGTCCAGGTGAAGTTGGCCAGGGCGAAGCCCTCGGCCCCGTCGGCCTGCAGCGCCATGGCGATACCCAAGGCACAGGGGATCACGAGAACCCCCAGCTTCAGCTTGGAATGGAACACCGCCACCGCCGGCCGATCCGCCGCCCGATCCGGCGCGGCGCCGCCGCCGGCATCGGGCACATGCCGGCCCGGCTGCTGGCGATCCTCTGGTTCCTGCGTCCCCATGGCGGCACCCGGCCGGGCGGACCGGCCCTTCCACGCGGCGTCACCGAGGTTCCATACCCCGGCCGCGTTCCCGCAACGGCCTGCCGCACGGGAGGGAGAGTAGGGAACCCGGGCGGCGGCGGCAAGGCGTGCCATTGGCCCGGCCGCCGCCCGGGGCTCAGGCGCCCCGATTGTTGTCGAGGTATGCGCGCAACTCGCGCAGGGTCGGCAGCATGGCGATGATCTTTTCCAGGTCGAGGTTTTCATCCATGGTTTCCAGGGCCGGCGCCACCGCCGCGATGGCGCGTTCGTGGAAGACCCGGCCGCGCGCGGTCAAATAGACCAGCTTGCTGCGGCCATCGTCCGGGTTCTGCTTGAGTTCGACCAGGCCGCGGTCCGACAGCCTGGCCAGGGTATGGCTCATGGTCGCCTTGGTCACCTGGAAAGCGTTGGCGATGCCCAGCGGCGTGCGGCCATCGCCCAGCCGGCACAAATGGTTGATGACGCCGAAATGCGAGATATGCAGACCGTCCGGCATGCGGCGATTGAACTCGGTGGTCGCCAGTTGCTGAATGATGCCGATCTCGTTCAGGGTCTCGAACATTCGGCGTTTGCGGGTGTCGCTGTCCAATCGACTAGCCCTTCATGATCCTGGTAGCGAGCCGCCAGCGCGGACTCGGCGGCACCGGCGCTGCGTAGCCCAGCCGCGCCAGCATCTGCACCGTGCCACCATTTGGGGCCAGCAATTGATGGCAGCGATCATACAACGCCCGCATCTCCGGGTACTCCTGCAGCGCCTGGCTGAGCGGCTGGGTGCCGACCCCGGCCCGGGTCGCCGCCAAGTTGATGCGCAGCCAGTCCCGGCCGGCGTTCAGTTGATCCAACCGCGTGTTCGCGCGGGTGACCAGCCAGATATGCCCCATGGCCGTGTCGCACTGGGCCAGCACCGCGTCGATGCCCTGGCGATAGGCCGTCGAGGTCGGGTCCAGGGCGGCCTGGCGGGTGAAATAGCCCACCGCCCCCAGGGCCTCGAACATCGGGCCGGAGAAATCGATGCCGTCCGGATTGGCCTCGATCTCCGCCTTGCCGATGCGGAACAGATCGACGCTTTCCCGGTAGGTGTGGGGCGTTTCGATCTCGATGGCCATGGCGTCATGGGTCAGCCGGCGCAGGCGGCCGACGTCCTCCCGGTGACGGGTGGTGCCGACGGTCATCTCCGATTGCACGGAGCCGGCGATGTCCCGCAACACCTGGTCGGATAGCTCGCGATCGAGGTCATAGGGCTCCTTCAGGGAGCGGCGGTCCATGACCTGGGCGAACAGCGGGTCCCGCTCGACCGTTTGGTCCTGGATGAACGAGACGACGGCGATGGGCCGTTCGTCCAGCCGCGTTTGATCGAAACCCTTTGGGAACGGGTCGATCGAAACGCGGTGGCCGTCCTCGGCCGCGGCCATCCGCAGGAGTTCCAGGAAACAGCCCAGCCCGATGGTGATCTGCCGGTTGAAGGGGTCGGTGGCCGGCAGCAACCGGCTGCGATCGACCCACAGGATGACCTTGCCCACCTGCGAGAGGTCGACCAGCCAGGGCTGCCGGTTGTGCGGGTTGGGCGCCAGAATGGCATAGGAGAGCGCCTTTTTTCGCGGTTCGTCATAGAGCGAGCCGGCTTCGCGCCAGGGCGCCAGCGCCCGGGTCGGTGTCCGCGTCAGGGCGAAACCAGTCGCGGCGCCGCCGGCCGAAACAATGACCCCGCCACCCAGCACGGCCAAGAATTTGCGTCTGTTCATGATCGCCTCCTAGTTAGATATCGAACTATCTAGTTCGATATCTAACTATATCACCTCTGTTTGTCAACCCCGGTCGCAATCGTGCAGGATCGGCCCCGGCGGCGCCCGTCGCGCCGTGGTAGGAGGGTGTGTGCAGTACGAACTGAATGACCAACAGCGCCAGGTCCGGGAGCTGATCCGGCGGGTGGCGCGGGAGCGGGTGGCGCCGCGCGCCGCCGCCATCGACGCAGCCGCGGAATACCCCCAGGATATGTTCGATCTGCTGCGCGAACTGGGCCTGTTCACCCTGCCGTTTCCGGCCGAATACGGCGGTTCGGGCAGCATGCTGTCGGCCTGCGTGGCGGTCGAGGAGCTGTGCCGGGTCTGCTACAACACCGCCTATCTGCTGGTGGTGCAATGGACGCCGTTCGGGGCCATCCTGGCCGGCGGCAGCGAGGGACAGAAGCAGCGCTACCTGCCGGGCCTGGCGGACGGCAGCCTGCGGGCGGCGATCTCCACCACGGAGGCGCAGAGCGGCTCGGACGTGGCCGGCATCCTCACCCGGGCCGTGGCCAGCGACGGCGGCTACCGCCTGAACGGCACCAAGATCTGGTGCACCAACGCCGCCGTGGCCGATATCGTCCTGGTGGCGGCGAAGCTGGGCGACGGCGAGGGCAGCGCCGCCGTCAACCTGTTCATCGTCGAGCGTGACACCCAAGGCTTCGAAGTCGGCCCGCCGGAGGACAAGATGGGCGCCCGCGGCGTGCCCTCCAGCCCGCTGTTCCTGGACGACGTCTTGGTGCCGGAAGACGGCCTCCTGGGCGGCGGCTTCAAGGTGGTGATGGAGGCCTTCAACCAATCCCGGCCGATCATCGGCGCCCGCGGCGTCGGCCTGGCCCAGGGGGCCATGGATTTGGCCATCGACTTCATCGGTGAGCGCCGGGCCTTCGGCCAGACGGTCAGCCAGTTCCAGGGCGTGCGCTGGATGGTCGCCGACATGGCGATCCAGATCGAGGCGGCACGGCAACTGGTCTATCGCGCCGCCGCCATGGTCGATGCCGGGGTGACGGGCAAGGCCCTGGCCGGCGCCGCCGCCATGGCCAAGGCGCACGCCAGCGATACCGCCATGCGGGTGGCCGAGGACGCGGTGCAGTTGTTCGGCGCCGCCGGCATCTCCAACGACTATCCGATCAACCGCTATTTCCGCGACGCCAAGGTGCTGCAGATCGTCGAGGGCACCAACCAGATCCAGCGCAACATCATCGCCAACGATCTACTCGGCCGCGCCTGAACGTCGGACCAGGCGACCAGGACGAGGCTTGTGATGCCGAGACGCAGCAGCCATGACTTGTCCCGTACATCCTTCGAGACGAGCCTGCGGCTCTCCTCAGGATGAGAAAGAGTAAACATTTTCAACAAGTTAACCTCGTGCTGAGGAGGGCGCGGAGCGCCCGTCTCGAAGCACGTCCATAGGTCGGCCCGTTCAGGTTACGACGATCTCCTTGCCATGGGTTTCGAGTACGGCCTCGGCCGCCGTCGAGAAGTCCTTCGGCGTGTACTCGTTCGACGGCAAGTCCTCCGACAACAGGCCCATCTTCTGAAATGCTTCCGCCACCAGTTCGCTGCAAAACAGGCTCGACAGATCCTCGGTATTATCGCCCCAGATGCCATCGTAGGCCGAGTTGATCAGCTCGAGCTTGCTCTTCTCGTACTTCCGGCCTTTCATGGCTTTTCTGAATTTCTGCAGTGCCTTCTTCTGCTTCGCCACCAACGGTTTCCTGATGTGACGGATCGAGGCGTCACCGGTATAGGTTTCGATCCGGGCGCTCAATGGCACCAGTTGCACGCCCTGGCGTTTGGTCTGCGTTTCCAGGTCCTTCAGCGTGCTCAGGGTGGTGCTCTCCCACAGCAGGGCCATGTCCCAGTCCTTCGAGACCAGAACCAGGCCGACGTGGCTCCACTTGCAGGACGTCACCCACTTGATGCCTTCGCTGATGCCACCCTTGCCGGAAAACAACACGATATCGCCGGTTTGCAGGTTCGGCCGAACAGCACTGTATTTCATGATTCAATCCCCCTTTTTGTCGACGTCTCATAGACATGCAATCAACCCATGATGCATTAGTCGACCGGCAATTTCGATAATTGTACGGGCGAGACTCCCGACAGGTTTTCGTCAGGGCCTTCGACTTTGCCGTGCGGGTTGTCGACCGGCGCCCATTTGGCAGACACCGGGCCGATGGTGCAGGATCGCCCCGGCCGGCGCCGAGGATCGGCGTGAGGAATCGGAGCGAGACAATGAAACTGGGACTGCTGCTGCGCTACAAGGGCGATGCGGGCGGGCCGGACATCGACGGGGTGCTGGAGGCCGAGCGCCTGGGCTTCTCGTCGGTATGGAGCGGCGAGGCCTACGGCACCGACGCCGTCACCCCGACCGCCTGGGTGCTGGCCCGGACCAGCCGGATCAGGGCCGGCACCTCGATCATGCAGATGCCGGCCCGTACGCCGGCCTGCACGGCGATGACGGCGATGACCCTGCAGGCGATGTCGAACGGGCGTTTCCTGTTGGGCCTGGGGCCGTCCGGGCCGCAGGTGGTGGAGGGCTGGCACGGCATGGCCTACGGCAAGCCGCTGGCCCGCACCCGTGAATACATCGACATCGTACGCCAGGTGCTGGCCCGCCAGGGGCCGCTGCGGCACCAGGGCGAGCACTACCGGATCCCCTATGACGGCCCCGGCGCCACGGGCCTGGGCAAGCCGCTGAAGACCATCCTGCATCCCGACCCGGCGCTGCCGATCTATACCGCCGCCATCGCGCCGGCCGGCCTGCGCACCGCCGGCGAAGTGGCGGACGGGGTGCAGCCGATCTTCATGGTGCCCGAGCGGCCCGAGACGGTGACCGAAGCGGTGCTGGAAGGCATCGCCAAGGCCGGCCGCGGCAAGACCCTGGCCGACGTCGACATCGCCCCCTTCGTGCGCGTCAAAATGGGCGACGATCTGCAGGCCTGCCGCAATGCCCTGAAGCCGGAGGTGGCGCTGTACATCGGCGGCATGGGCGCCCGGGACAAGAACTTCTACAACGACTACGCCAAGCGCCTGGGCTACGAGGAGGCGGCCGTGAAGATCCAGGACGCCTTCCTGGCCGGCCGCCGCGAGGAGGCGGTGGCGGCGGTGCCCGATGGCCTGATCGACGAGATCTCCCTGGCCGGCCCGGCCGAGCGCATCCGCGAGCGCCTGGCGGTCTGGCAGGCCGCCGCCAAGCAGGATGCCGTCGGCTCGCTGCTGCTGGCCGATCCCGACCCGGCGGCGATGCGTCTGATCGCCGAAACGGTGCTTTGATGGGCCGGCTGGCGGGCAAGCGGGCGGTGGTCACTGGTGCTGCCAGCGGCATCGGCCGGGCCAGCGCCATCCGCTTCGCCGAGGAGGGCGCGCGGGTGCTGGCGGTGGACCGGGCCGCCGACGGCCTGGCGGAAACCGTGGCGCTGATCGCCGAGGCAGGGCATACGGCCATCGCGGTGACGGCCGATGCCGGCGACGACGGGGCGGTGGCCGGCGTCGTCGAGCGCTGTCTGGCCGAGTTCGGCGGCCTGGAGGTGGTCTATGCCAACGCCGGCATCGGCGGCCGCGAGGCGCCGCTGGCGGAACTGACCGTGGACGACTGGCAGGAGGTGTTGCGGGTCAACCTGATCGGCCCGTTCCTCTGCCTCAAGCACGCCACCCCGGTGATGGTGGCGGCCGGCGGCGGCTCGATCATCTGCACCGCCTCGGTGGCCGGCCTGCGGGCCAACGCCGGCGGCGTGCCCTACAGCGCCAGCAAGGCCGGGGTCATCAGCCTGGTGCAAACCGCCGCCAACGATCTCTACGGCACCGGCGTCCGGGTCAACGCCATCTGTCCGGGCCTGATCGAAACCGGCCTGACCCGGCCGATGTTCGAGCGCGCCCGGGAACGCCGCACCGATCATCGCATCGGCCAGCTCAACCCCAGCCGCCGCCACGGTGAGCCGCGCGAGATCGCCAACATGGCGCTGTTCCTGGCCAGCGACGATGCCTCCTACGTCAACGGCCAGGCCCTGGCGGTCGACGGCGGCCTAGACAGCACCCACCCGTTCCTGCCGCGGCGCGGCTGAACCCGCACCACCGACAAACGAGGACAGAACCCATGGCGGAAGATCCCGGCAATCCCGACGGCCGCATCAACACCGAAACAAAGGGCCGGCTGCTGCTGATCGGCATCGACCGGCCGCACAAATTGAACGCCTTCACCCCCAAAATGTACCGGGAACTGGGCGATGCCTACACCCGCCTGGAAGAGGACGACGAGCTATGGTGCGGCGTGGTCCATCCCGTTGGGGCCAACACCACCGCCGGCCTGGACCTGCCGAAGATGCAGCCGCTTCTAGACAGCGGCGCCGACTGGTTCGGGGAAGGCAACATCGACGCCCTTGGCCTGCAGGGACCCTTCCGCAGCAAGCCGGTGGTGATGGCGGTGCGGGGGATCTCCTACACCCTGGCGGTCGAACTGATGCTGGCCTGCGACATCGTCGTCGCCGGCGACGATTGCCGCTTCACCCAGTTCGAGGTGAAGCGCAACCTGATGGCCACCGGCGGCGCCACCCTGCGCATGGTGATCCGGGCCGGCTGGGGCAACGCCATGCGCTACCTGCTGACCGACGACGAATTCGACGCCGCCACCGCCCTGCGCCTGAACTACGTGCAGGAGGTGGTGCCCGCCGACCAGGTGCTGGACCGGGCGGTGGAGATCGCCCTGAACATCTGCGCCCAGTCCCCCCTGGCGGTGCGCGCCACCATCGCCAATGCCCGCAAATACCTGCAGGAAGGCTATGGCCCGGCGGTGGCCGAGTTCGACCACGTCAACGTCAACCTGCGCCGGAGCAAGGACGCCGAGGAGGCCCTGGCGGCCTTCATCGAAAAGCGTCCGCCCCGATTCACCGGTCAATGAGGACGCCGATCAATCCAGGCCGAGCCAGGCCCGGGCTTCGTCCATGTCGCGGAAGGCCCTGATGTTGCCGGCCGGGTCGGCCCGCATCATCTCGAACATCCGGACCAGGCCGAAGGTCAGATCCCCCGACGCCACATAGGCCTTGCGGGCGCTACCGGCGAAGATCGGGTGTTCGACGAAGTGCCGTACGACCGACGTCGGCGGCCAGTCGCCGGAGATCCCGCGCAGGTCGAACAGCAGATCGATTTCCGGGTCGAACCCGGCATCGCCGGCCAAGGCGTCCAGGAACTCGCTGAAATCCTCCGGCGCGACGCGGCCGTCGGCGCGGGCGAGAACCACCCGCCGTTCGTGATCGATGCGATAGCTGACCGGCATGTCGTGCGCGCCCAAACAAGCCTCGTGGAGACATAGTAGTCATACCCGGGCGCCATTGTCGCAAATCGGCCCGGAAACGCCCGGTTCAGCCGCGGTGAAAAATGGTCTAGCTTCCACCGCCATGGACGATCCCATCCAACGCCACCCGACCCGGGCCGAGCAGCTCGATATCCTGACCGACGCCATCGCCGCCGTCACCGTAACGGGCGACCGGGTCCTCGACCTGGGCTGCGGCACCGGCTACGTCGCCTGGCTGCTGGCCGGCAAGCGGCCGGGGCTGGACTATACCGGTGTCGATCTGAAAGACGAGGCGCTGGCGGCGGCGGAAGGCAATCTGGCCAAGCAGCCGCTTGCCTTCACGGGCTGCCGGGGTGATCTGTCATCGCCCGGCGGCCTGGATGTCGGCGACGGTCAATTCCAGGTGGCACTCTCGGTGTTGACCTTCCACGACCTGGCCGACGACGACAAACGGGACCTGCTGACCTGGACCGCCGAGCGGCTGGCGGCGGGCGGTTATCTGTTCCTTTACGACCGCGTCCGCCTGACCGAGCCGAGCCTGTTTCCGCTGCAACAGGCGATCTGGCGGCGGATCGAGGCGGTGCACGGCGTCGCCATGCGCGATGCCCCGGACTTCGCCGCCTACGAGGCGGATCTGAGCCAAGCCAACCGGCCGGCCCGGCTGACCGACTACGGCGCCTGGTTCGAAGAACTTGGCCTGGCTTGGCAAATCCTGCATCTGCACGGCAATGTAACCCTGCTGTCCGCCTGCAAGAACGGAGGGGCGGCATGAACGGGGCGGCGTTCTGGCCCGACGGCGGCCGCCTGGCCCTGTCGCTGGTGGTCAATGTCGAGGAAGGCGCCGAGTACAACATTCGGGACGGCGACAAGGGCCCGGAGATGGTCGACGAACTGGGCGTGCCCCTGCGCCGGCCGATGCGCAATTTGAGCAACGAAAGCAACTATCGCTACGGCCTCAACCGCGGCGCGCCCCGGGTGCTCGACCTGTTGGCCGGGAAAGGCGTGCCCGCCACCTTCACCGCCGCCGCCCTGGCCCTGGAACGGGCCCCGGATCTGGCCCGGCGGATCATCGCCGACGGCCACGAGGTCTGCGCCCACGGCCATCGCTGGGTGCAGCAATACGGTTTCGACGAGGCGCGGGAACGCGAGTTCATCGAACAGGCCGCCGCCTCCATCGAACGGACCTGCGGCCGGCGGCCCATGGGCTGGCTGTCCCGCTACCTCTGTACCGAGAACACCCGGCGTTTGCTGATCGAGGCGGGCTATGGCTACCACATGGACGATTTCAGCGACGATCAGCCGTTCTGGGACAGCATCGACGGCCGGCCGATGCTGATCCTGCCCTACGCGCTCGACACCAACGACATGAAGCTGTGGTCCGATCCCGCCTACACACCGAATGACTGGCTGGACTACCTGATCGACACGTTCGAGGTGCTGTACGACGAGGGCGCCAGCGAGGCCCGCATGATGTCGGTTGGCGTGCATCTGCGGATCATCGGCCGGCCCGGCCGCATCGGCCTGCTGGAGAAGTTCATCGACCATGCCCAGGCCCGCCCCGGCGTCTGGTTCGCCACCCGCGCCGCCATCGCCGAGCACTGGGCGGTGCGGAACCCGTTTCCCGGCGCCTAATTCTGCGCGAGATTGCCGGATCAAGTCCGGCAATGACGAATGCTCCCTTATGTCATGCCCGTGCTCGACACGGGCATCCATCGGCGGGGAGCGTCGGAGCCCTAACCCTCCCGCTTCCGGCCGTCGTCCAGGCGCAGGGGCTTCTGCCGGCGGTCGATTTCCGTCAGCGGCGCCAGCGCCCCCGGTTCCGCCAGTTCGACCAGCAGTTCCAGCCCAATATGCTGGCGCAGCATTTCGCCATAGCGGGCCGCCAGGGCCGGTCGGTCGGCGGCCGCCGCCGGGCTTTCCACCAGCACCGTCATCTCGTCCCGCCCCCGGCGCCGCCGCACCCGGCAGAAGAACTCACCATTGTTGTCGCCGTCGGCCTTCAACAGCGCGCCGATGGCGGTGGGATAGACGTTGATGCCGCGCAGCTTGACCATGTCGTCGCTGCGGCCGAGGAAGCCGCGCAGGCGCCGCAGGCTCCAGCCGATCGGCGACGGCGTGGTCTCGACGGCCGACAGATCGTTGGTGTTGAAGCGGATGTTGGGGAAGATGTCGTCCTTGAACAGGGCGGTGACGCAGACGTTGCCGATCGCGCCGTCGGCCAATGGCGCCAGACTGTCGGGATCGATGATCTCGACCAGATGGGCATCCTCCCAGATGTGCAGGCCATCCTGTTCCGGCCCCTCGGCGGCGATGAAGCCGGTATCGCCGACGCCGTAGAAATCGCAGACCCGGGCGCCGGCCCAGGCCTCGGACAGGGCCTCGCGCCGCTCGCCGCCGATGGCGGCGCAGATCAGCCGGATGCGGATATCGCGCCCCGGCTCCAGCCCCTCCTGTCGCGCCACCTCGGCCAGCTTGCGCAGGTAGTCGGCGAAACCGATCAGCACCGTGGCGCCATAGCCCTGCATCAGGCGCACCTGCTGGGCCGAGCGGGTCTCGGCCCCGGTGCCGGCGGTCAGCACCAGGGCGTTGGTGAAGTGGCTGATCGCCTCGCGGGCGTAATGGCCGCCGTTGACGGTGCCGAAACCGAACACCGAATGCACCAGGTCGTCGGCCCGCAGGCCCTGCAGCAGGAACGCCCGGGCCATCAGGATGTTCTGCACTTCCCGCGATTTCGGCCCGAACAGCAGGGGCTGCGGCAGGCCGGTGGTGCCCGACGTGGTGTGCAGGATGACCGGCGGCCGTGCCGCCGGTCCGTCGCCGAAACTCTCCATGCCGTGGAAATCGCCGAACGGGGGGTGTTCCTCGACGCTGCGCATCAGATCGCCCTTGTCGTAACAGGGCAGGCGCGGCAGATCGTCCAGGCCGCCAATGTCGCCCGGCTCGATGCCCTCGGCCGACCACAGGCGCCGGTAGAAGGGGATCTGCCAGGCCCGCTCCAGGCAGCTCAGGAACTGCCGCTCCTGCCACTGGCGCAATTCGTCCCGGCTGATCCGCGCCCGCCGCTCGGCGAAGTCGGCGCCCAGCGGGTAGTCGCGCAATAATTGGCGATGATCGACCGCGTCGAAATAGCTCGGATGTTCCATCCCCTGCCCTTTCCGAAATCCCGCCCATGGTAACTGCTTTTCGAAACCTGGTTGATCTCAACCGCGCAAGCTTTCA
>JASLMH010000176.1 GCA_030746635.1 Alphaproteobacteria bacterium
CTCGGCCAGGCTGACCAGGTCGATCATGGCGTCATAGGACTCGCGGGCCGTGGCCCCGAAGCTGACCAGGCCGTGTTTCAGCAGGATCAGCCCCCGGCAGTCCGGCTGCGCCGCCTGCACCTCGGCGGCGGCGCGGGCCAGGGCCAGGCCGGACATCACGTAGGGCACCACCGGCGCCGCTTCGCCGACCACTTCGGCACAGATCGCCGCGCCGTCCGGCTGATCGGTCAGGGAGAGCACGGCGGAGGCATGGGTGTGGTCGATATAGCGGTGCGGCAGGAAGGCGTGCAGCAGGGTTTCCACCGAGGGATCGGGCGCTCGGCTGTACAGCAGGCTGCCACGCAGAAGGTCGACCATCTCGTCGTCGGCCAGGCTGTCCAGAGCGGCCAGCCGGCGCAGCGACTCCAGGCGCACCGCCGGTAGGCCATCGGGCTCGATCGTCGCCATGTCGTGGCCGCTGCCCTTGATGTGCAGGGCGGCAACGGTATCGCCCAGGCGATCGACGACCTCTGTTTTCAGGGAGCTGTTGCCACCGCCGTGCAGCACCAGGCGGCGATCGCCGCCCAGCAGTCGGGTGGTGTAAATCCGCAGGGCCAGATCCTCGCCGGCGCCCTGCTTGGCGTAACGGGCAGCCATCGTCTTGGCGTCGGCCTCGGACCAGAGGTTTTCCATGCCGGCGATCCCTTTCAGGCCGGGCCGCCGGCCGCGTGTTCCGGATACAGGCCGGCCAGGCCGTCGCGACTGGCCGGGCAGACCCCGCGCTCGGTGATCAGGCCGGTGACCAGGCGGGCCGGCGTCACGTCGAAGGCATAGTTGGCCACCGGCGCGCCGTCGGGCACGGTGCGCACGCTGGCGATGGCGCCGGCCCCATCCAGGCCCTGGATGTGCGAGACCTCGGTGCCGTCGCGCTGCTCGATCGGCACCTCGCGCACGCCGTCGCCGATGGTCCAATCGATGGTGCTGTGCGGCAACCCGACGTAGAAGGGGATGTTGTTGTCGTGGGCGGCCAGGGCCTTCAGGTAGGTGCCGATCTTGTTGCAGACATCGCCATTGGCCGTCGTGCGGTCGGTGCCGGTGATGCACAGATCGACCATGCCATGCTGCATCAAATGGCCGCCGGCGTTGTCGACGATCACCGTATAGGGCACCCCATGGCTGCCCAGCTCGAACGCGGTCAGCGCCGCCCCCTGGTTGCGTGGCCGGGTCTCGTCGACCCAGACATGCACCGGAATGCCCTCGTCATGGGCCAAATAGACCGGCGCCAGGGCGGTGCCCCAATCGACCGTCGCCAGCCAGCCGGCGTTGCAGTGGGTCAGCACGTTGATGGGGCCATCGCCGCCCTTGGCCCGCCGGGCCTCGGCGATCAGCTCCTTGCCGTGGACGCCGATGCCGTGACAGGTGGCAACGTCGTCGTCGCAGATCTCGGCCGCCCGCCGATAGGCCAGGGCCTGGCGTTCGGCCGTGGGCGCCGCCAGCAGCAGCCGCCGCATGTCGTCCAGGGCCCAGCGCAGGTTGACCGCCGTCGGCCGGGTCGCCAGCAGGGTTTCATGGGCCTGCTCGATGGCACCGTCGGCGGCATCGGCCCGCACCGCCAGGGCCATGCCGTAGGCGGCGGTGGCGCCGATCAGGGGCGCGCCGCGCACCACCATGTCGCGGATTGCCGCCGCCGCCTCGGCCAGGTCGTTCAAGGGCAGGACGACGAACTGGTGCGGCAGCAGGGTCTGGTCGATCACCTCGACGGTGTGGCCGTCCTCGGCCAGCCAGATCGTCCGGTAATGCCGATCGCCGATTTTCATGGCCGCCCCTCCCCGTATACGCAGACGTCTCGTACTGCCGTTCCTATATCAGGTACAACAGAACGCCGCGCTTGTCGCGCCCGAGCAGGTGGGCGGCCGCGATGGCCGCGGGCGCGAGATGCGGGTTCATGATCGGTCGTCAAATCGGTTCGGCCAGCGCCGGCAACTCGTAGCGATAGGTCGGCCCGTCGGGCAACCGTTCGCCAAGCTCGCGGGCGAACCGGTGTCCGCTCCAGATTGCCGCCGCGATGGTGCCGGGCGCCAGCGCGTCCCCGATCCGCGTGAGGCGCCGGATACCCGCGGCGACCAAGGCGTCCGGGTCTCCTGTCAGCGTGTCGAAGAGCATATCGTCAGGGTCCCGCCCGGTCACCAGAACGACGCTGGCGCAGGCAAGCCGGCGGATGCGGCCGGTATGGACACAAGCCGTCTCGACCTCGTTCCCGCCGATGCCCGACAGCGTGTGCGAGCCCAGGATTTCAACGCCGGCCTCGAGCAGCCGCTTTTGGATGCGGTCGAGTTCGAGCGTGTAGACCGTCCAGGCAGACGCTTCCGCCATCGGTGTCACCAATGTGACCTGGAGCCCCTGCGAACGCAGCTTCTCCGCGGTCACCCCGCCCATGTAGTAATGGTCGTCATCGAACACGACCACCGGCCCCGTGATCGGCGCATCGCCCATCACGTCGTCCGGCGTGAAAACGTTGCCATCGTCGAGCCCGGGAATGGGAATCACGTGGGAACGACCGGTACCATCACGGCGCCAGGTCGCGCCGCCCGCCACCGCGACCAGCGAACAGCCGGTTTCCAGCACGCTTTCCGCCGTCATGGCGCTATCGAGATAGATGCCTACATTGGCGAGCTTGTTGAGTTGGCCGGTGCGATAGTCGCGCACCCGGCCCCAGGCCGAAAGCCCGGGTAAACGGCATTCGCGCGCGACCCGGCCGCCAAGCTCGGTGCCCGCTTCGGCGAGCATCACGTCATAGCCGCGTCGGCCAAGCGACATCGCCGCTTCGAGGCCCGCGGGGCCGGCTCCGACGACCAGCACCCTATCGTCCGTGTCTTTCGGCGTGATCCTTTCGGGGTGCCAGTCGCGCCGCCACTCCTCCCCCATGGTCGGGTTCTGGGTACAACGGATCGGGGCGGAATGCATGTCGCTGGCGACGCAGATATTGCAACCGATGCATTCGCGGATATCGTCGAGCCGGCCCTCCTCGATCTTTTTCGGCAGGAACGGATCGGCGATCGATGGGCGGGCCGCGCCAATCATGTCGAACACGCCCTTGTTGATCAGCGACACCATGTGGTCGGGCGAGGTATATCGCCCCACGCCCACCACCGGCTTCGAGGTGTGCTGCTTGGCGAAGGAGATGTAGGCCTCCTGGAAGCCTTCCTCGGAGAATCTCGAGGTTTGGGAATCGTTGTGCCACTCGCTTACGTTGATGTCCCAGAGATCGGGCAGTTCGCCGAGCAGGTCGAGAACGGCGCGACCCTCGCGATCCGAGGTGATCCCCGCTTCGCCCAAAAGCTCGTCCACGGCAACGCGCACCGCGACGCCGCAGCTATCGCCGACCTCCTGCTTGGTATCCTCGATGACTTCCCGCAGCAGCCGTGCCCTGTTCTCCACGGAGCCGCCATATTCATCCGTGCGGCGGTTGGTGCGCGGCGAGAGGAAATGCATGAGCAGCGAAAGGTCGTGGCCGGCATAGACGACGATGATGTCGAAGCCCGCTTCCTTGGAACGCCGGGCGGCGGCGCGATGCCAGCGCCGGTAGTCGGCGATGTCCGAGATGTCCATCTCGCGCGCCTGCTGCGGTAGGATGCCATACGCCGGCGTGGCGCTCGGCGCCATCGGCACCTCGCGCGAGGTGACGTTGTAGGCGTGATAGCCCATGTGAGTGAGTTCGATGCCGGCAAGACCGCCATGCTCGTGGACCTGCTCGGTCATGCGGGCAAGGCTCGGTATGTCGCGGTCATCCCACAGGCGGATTTCGCGCGTGGTTTCGCTGGTCGGGTGGATATCGCATTGTTCGGTGCAAACCACCGCCCAGCCGCCTTCCGCCTTGATCCCCCGCATCACCGCCATGGCGGTGGGATGGGTACGCCCCATGCCGTTGCAATGGGGCACCTGATAGAACCGGTTGCGTGCCGTCACCGGCCCGATCCTTACCGGTTCGAACAGGACATCGTATCGGGGATCGCGCGTCATATGTTTACCCTCTCTGCCCGGCTGTCGTGCCTTTGGGTGGTTCGGGGCGGCGGATACGATCGCCGGTTCCGATAGTGGATACTAGCCTACGAACAGGCCGCCGTTGACGTCGAGGATCGAGCCGGAGAAGTAGCTGGCCGCCGGCGAACACAGGAAGGCCACCGGCCAGGCGATTTCCTCGGGCCGGCCGATCCGGCCCAGGGGATAGCGGTCCTTGGGATAGTCGGTGGTCGCCGTCATCGCCGTCGCCACCGGCCCGGGGGCGACGCCGTTGACCAGCACGCCCCGGGGCGCGGCCCGTTGCGCCAGCCACCAGATCACCGCGTGCACGCCGCCCTTGGAGGCGATGTAGTGCGGTTGCACGATCGGCGAGGTGCCGCCCATGCGGCCGCCGATCGAGCCGATCAGGACGATCTGGCCGCCGCCCCGGTCGGCCATGCGGGGGATCATCTCCCGCGCCAGATGCAGGGGCCCTAACACGTTGACATCCATCACCCGGTGGAACACCTGGTCCCAATCGGGGTCGTCGGCCCAGTCCTCCTCCAGCGGGCAGATGCCGGCGCAGGCGACGGCGGCATCGATGTCGCCGGCGGCGGCGGCCAACTCGGCGTTGTCGCGTCGCTGGCTGACATCGCATCGATGTCGGGCGACCGTGGCGCCATCGGCCGCCAATTCATCACACAAATCGTCCATCGGACCGTTGTCGGCCAGGACCAGATCGCGCGCGCCCAGGGCGACGCAGGCGCGGGCGATGGCGGCGCCGATGCCGCCGGCCGCGCCGGTCAGCAATATGCGTCGGCCGCTCAGATCGATGGCGTTTTTCAGGGCCATTTGCACCTCCCGAAGTCTGTCTTGGCTGTCTTGGATAGCACCGAAATGGTTGTCGCGAATGCAATAATATGGCTTAATGTATGCTAGACAACAAAATGTGTGAACATGGACTCTCACGCCTACGATCAGCGCGAATTGGATCGGCGGGAAACCGCCGATCGCAACGTCGGCTTCCTGCTCCACGACACCGCCCGCCTGATGCGCATCAATTATGACCGCCGCATGCGGGAGTTGGGCCTGACTCGCTCGCAATGGTGGGTTTTGACCCATCTGTATTTCCATGAAGGCATCTCGCAGACCGAGCTGTCGGAGATCCTGGAGATCGAGCGGGCGACCCTTGGCCGGCTGCTGGACCGGCTGGAAAGCAAGGATTGGCTGGAACGGCGGATCGACCCGACGGATCGCCGGGTCAAGCGGGTCTTCCTGACCGGCGCCGTGGGCGAATTGTTGCAGACCATGCGCGCGCTGGCCGGTGAGTTGCGCACCGAGGCCCTGGCCGGCCTGCCCCCGGATCGGCAGGAAGAATTCATCGACACATTGAGCGGCATCAAGAACAACCTTTCGCGCATGCTGTTGAATGGAAGTTCGCAAAACAAGGATGGTTCGAATGGCTGAACCCGCCCTGAAGGACGAGGCCCCCGACGTCGAGCAGTCGGACGAGGCCAAGGTGGCGCAGCTGCCGACCCCGCCGCGCCGCCGGCGGCGCTGGATCCGCAGTCTGCTGCGTTTCAAATTGATGCTGGTGCTGCCGGCGTTGGCGCTGCTGTACGGCGCCGTTCTCTGGGCCGAAAGCCTGCGTTACGTCACCACCGAGAACGCCTACGTGAAATCCAATGTGGTCGCCGTCAGCGCCGACGTCTCCGGCCGGGTGATCGATATCGGCGTCAAGGACAACCAGACCGTCGCCCAGGGTGCCGTGCTGTTCCGCATCGATCCCCGCCCCTTCCAGTTGGAAGTCGATTCCAAGCTGGCCGAGTTGGGCGCGGTGCGCCAGGACGTCGAGGCCAAGCGCGCGGCCTATCGCGCCGGCCAGCGGCAAATCGAGGAAAGCCGCGAGACCGTGCATTTCATGGAACGCGAGTACAAGCGGGCCAACGCCCTGGCCAATCGCGGCGTCTCGACGGCGGCCAAGCTGGATGAAGCTCGCTACGGCCTGGATATGGCCCGGCGCCGGCTGGTAACGGCGGAAGAGTCCAACCGCACGATCCTGGCCGAACTGGGCGGCGATTTGAAGCGCTCGGTCGAAGATCACCCCGACTATCTGAAACTGGTGGCCGACTTCGACCTGGCGCAACTGGACCTGGACCGCACCACCGTGCTGGCGCCGGCCGACGGTATCGTCTCCAACGTCAAGTTGCGGCTGGGCGAATACGTCCGCGCCGGCACGCCGGTGTTCTCGATGGTCGAAACCGGCGATGTCTGGATTGAGGCCAACCTGAAGGAAACCCAACTGACCCATATCGTCGTCGGCCAGAAGGCGGCGCTGACCGCCGATGCCTTCCCGGACGAGAGCTTCGACGCCCGCATCGAAAGCATCAGCCCGGCGACGGGGGCCGAATTCGCCCTGCTGCCGCCGCAAAACGCCTCGGGCAACTGGGTCAAGGTGGTGCAACGGGTACCGGTTCGCCTGCGGATCGACGCCAAGGCCGACCAGCCGATGTTGCGCGCCGGCATGACCATCTCCGTCAGCATCGATACCCGGCGTGAACGCAGCCTGCGCCGGGTGATGTTCGACAACCTGACCGGCACCGTCGCCGACGACTACCTGCCGGCCACCGTCATGGCCTGGCTGGAGAACGGCTGAGCCCATTCGCCCTTCGAGACGAGCCTGCGGCTCTCCTCAGGACGAGGAAGGGCATATATTTCAATAAGTTACCCTCATGCTGAGGAGGGCGCGGAGCG
This sequence comes from Alphaproteobacteria bacterium, assembly GCA_030746635.1. Classification (GTDB taxonomy): domain Bacteria; phylum Pseudomonadota; class Alphaproteobacteria; genus JASLMH01. Next base: position 6,733 of record JASLMH010000176.1, read on the forward strand.
CCCGTCTCGAAGCATGTCGACCGTCTGCAAGAGCCGTCCAGCCTAGACCGCGTTCAGCGGCAGCTTCAGGTAGCGGACGCCGTTGTCCTCGGGCGGCGGGAAGCGGCCGGCCCGGATATTGACCTGCACCGCCGGCAATAGCAGCGCCGGCATTTCCAGCTCGGCGTCCCGTTCGCCACGCAGGCGCACGAAGGCTGCCTCGTCGACGTCGTCGTTCAGGTGCCTGTTGCCGGCCCGCTGCTCGGCCACCGAGGTTTCCCATCGATACTCCCGGCCTTCGGGGCCATAGTCGTGGCACATGAACATCCGCGTCTCGGGCGGCAACGCCAACAGCCGCCGCACCGATCGGTAGAGCAGGCGCGGATCGCCGCCGGGGAAGTCGCAACGGGCCGAGCCGAAGTCCGGCATGAAGATGGTGTCGCCGACGAACACCGTATCGCCGACCAGATAGCAGAGGCAGGACGGCGTATGCCCGGGCGTCGACCAGGCCGCCGCCGTCATCGCGCCGATCTCGAAGCTGTCGCCGTCCGCGAACCGACGGTCGAACTGCGAGCCGTCGGTGGCGAACTCGTCGGCCAGGTTGAAGATCGCCTTGAAGGTCTCCTGCACCCGGGTGATGCCGGCGCCGATGGCGATCCTGCCGCCCAGTTCGGCCTGCAGGTACGGCGCCGCGGTCAGGTGGTCGGCGTGGGGATGGGTTTCCAGGATCCAGTCCACCACCAAACCCTGTTCCCGGACATGGCCGATCACCTGGTCGGCCGCGATGGTCGCCGTGCGGCCGGATTTCGGATCGTAGTCGAGCACCGAATCGATGATCGCGCAGTGCGCGCCGTCGGGCTCGGCGACGACGTGGGTGAAGGTAAAGGATTCCTGGTGAAAAAAGCTCCGCACCCGCGGCTGCGCCATGACGTCTCCCCTGCCCGCGAACCTAGCCCGCCCCCTGAAAGCCGGCCAAGCCTAGAGCATTTTTCCGCCCGGTAAAGCCGCTTCCACGGTACGGTTGACCGGTGCCAATAGGTCTGTTCTAAGGCGGCCATGACCGCCGCCGCCGCACCCCTCGGCCGTGACCTGAAAGTCATGGGCCTGGTTGGCGCCGCCCATTGGGCGAGCCATTTCTACCAACTGGTGCTGCCGCCGCTGTTCCTGTTCCTGAAGGACGAATTCGGCGTCTCCTTCGCCGCCCTGGGGCTGCTGACCACCCTGTTGTACGGCAGTTCCGGCCTGGCCCAGACGGTCGCCGGCTTCGCGGTCGACCGCTTCGGCGCCCGCCGCGTGCTGCTGTCCGGGCTGACCCTGGCGGCGGTCTCGACCCTGGCCTTCGGGCTGGTCGAGGCTTATTGGATGCTGCTACCGCTGTCGGTGCTGGCGGGTCTGGGCAACAGCGTCTTTCATCCCGCCGATCTGGCGATCCTGACCAGCAAGGTCAGCGAGGGCCGGCTGGGCCGGGGCTATGCCAGCCACGCCCTGTGCGGCAATCTCGGCTGGGCGGCGGCGCCATTGTTGATGCTGGGCCTGGCGCAGCTTTGGGATTGGCGGGTGGCGGTGATCTGCGCCGGCCTGATGGGCTTGGTGATCGTCGCCGCCTTCCTGATCTGGGGCGCCGATCTGGCCGACGACATGGCGCGCCCGCCCCGACCTGCCGGCGGCGGCCGGCTGGGCAGCCTGGCCAGCAGCATCCGTCTGCTGTTCTCGGCCACCATCGTCTCCTGCTTTCTGTATTTCGCCTTCCTGGCGGCGGCCCTGATCGGCGTGCAGAACTTCGGCATCCCGGCGATGATCGACATGTACGGCGTCAGCCTGGTACAGGCGACCGCCGCCGTGACCTGGTTCCTGGTCGGCGCCGCGACGGGCATCCTGATCGGCGGCTTCGCGGCCGACCGCACCTCCCGCCACGACCTGATCGCCATGGGCGGCATGCTGGCCTCGGCCCTGTTGATGCTGTACGTGGCCTTCGGGACGATGCCGGCGGCGTTGCTGGCGTTGATCCTGGCGGCCTCCGGCGCGGCCTCGGGCATAACCACGCCATCGCGGGATATGCTGGTGCGTGCCGCCGCGCCGAAGGGCGCGTCGGGCCGGGTCTTCGGTTTCGTCTATTCCGGCCTGGACCTCGGCTCCTCGATGGTTCCGCTGGCGCTCGGCTGGGTCCTCGACCGCGGCCGGCCCGAGGTGGTGTTCCACAGCGTCGCCATCTTCCTGTTCATCACCATCCTGACGGTGCTGCAGGTGCGGCGCCAGGTCCGGCCGAAGCCGGCGATGTCGTAGACGGCTTCCTCAGGTTCGCTTGACCGCCGGCCAATGTTCGATGAATCCATTCACATCAAATCATGAAAATATTGGAAGTCTATTAGTCGTTTAGGTGACAGGCCGACAGCCTGCCGGCCGCGATTTCCCTTAATTCGGGTGGTTCGCTTCTACAGCGTTCGGCAGCCAGCGGACAGCGCGGATGGAAGTGGCAGCCGGGCGGCGGGTCGAGCGGCGAGGGGATTTCGCCCTTGATCGGGCTGTAATCGAGGCCGCGGGCATCGAGCCGCGGCACCTCTTCCAGCAGCGCCTTGGTGTAGGGATGGTTGGGGCCGTCAAAAAGCTCGTCGGTCGGGGCCTGTTCGACGATGCGGCCGAGATACATGATCGCGACCCGGTCGGAGATATGCTCGACCACGCCCAGGTCATGGCTGATGAAGAGGTAGGTGAGGTCCAATTCGTCGCGCAGGTCCATGAAGAGGTTGATGACCTGGGCCTGGATCGAGACATCGAGGGCGGCGATAGCCTCGTCGCAGACCAGGAATTCCGGGTTGACCGCGAGCGCCCGGGCGATACCGATGCGCTGGCGCTGGCCGCCCGAGAACTGGTGCGGATAGCGGCGCGCGAAATCGGCATCGAGGCCGACCCGGGCCAGGGTCTCGGCGACGTAATCGGCGATCTCGCGGCGCGGCACCAAGCCGTGCACCACCGGCGCCTCGCCGACGATATCGAGCACCCGCTTGCGCGGATTGAGCGACGCGAAGGGATCCTGGAAGATCATCTGGATCTTCATCGCGGCGGCCCGGTCGATCTCGCCCTCGGCGCTGGCGACGGGCGCCTCGCGGTAGCGGATCTCGCCATCGCTCGGTGCCATGATGCCGGCGACCATGCGGCCGAGCGTGGACTTGCCGCAGCCCGATTCACCGACCAGGCCCAGCACCTCGCCCGGCGCCACCGTCAGATTGACGCCGTCGACCGCCTGCACCACTTCCTCGCGCAGGCCGGCGCCGATCAGGTTGGCCGCCTTGGCCGCCGCGTCGAGCGATTTGACGAAGCGCTTGGAGACATCGCTGATTTCCAACAGGGCGGTCATGCCGCGTCCTCGAAATGCGGCCGGAAGCAGCGCACCTGGCGGTCCGGCGCCGGGGCGGTGATCTCGGGCAGGGCCGCGCAGTCGTCGCCGGCGCGGGGGCAGCGCGCCTTGAAGGCGCAGCCCGCCGGCAGGTTCAGCAGCGAGGGCGTCATGCCGGGAATCTGGCTCAGGCGCTGGCCGCGGCGGTTGCGGCTCGGCACCGATTCCAGCAGGCCGACGGAATAGGGATGCAGCGGGCGGTCGAGCACGTCGTCGACCGGCCCGTCCTCGACCACCCGACCGGCGTACATCACCGAGACATGGTCGGCCAGGCCGGCGATCACGGCAAGGTCGTGGGTGATCCAGATCAGGGCCGTGCCGGTCTGGCGGCAGAGGTTCTTGACCTCGTGCAGGATCTGCCCCTGGATGGTGACGTCGAGCGCCGTCGTGGGTTCGTCGGCGATGATCAGGTCCGGCTTGTTGAGCAAGGCCGTGGCGATGGCGACGCGCTGGCGCATGCCGCCCGAAAACTGGTGCGGATAGGCCTTGAGCCGTTCGTCCGGCGAGGCGATGCCGACCTGGCCCAGGGCGTCGCGGGCCATTCGACGGGCCTTGTCCTTGGCGACGTTTTGGTGCGCCAGCACCGCCTCGATCATCTGCGTGTCGATGCGGAGCACCGGATTGAGGGTCATCATCGGGTCCTGGAAGATCATGGCGATGCGGTTGCCGCGCAGGGTCCGCATCTCGTCTTCCGACTTGTTCAGCAAATCCTCGCCGTTGAAGAGCAGGCGGCCGCCAACCACGCGACCGGGCTGGTCCACCAGGCCGATGATGGAAAAGCCGGTGACCGACTTGCCGGAGCCCGATTCACCGACCAGGCCCATGATCTCGCCCCGGTGCACGGTGAAGCTGACGCCGTCGACCGCCTTGATCAAGCCCCCCTTGGTGAAGAAGTGGGTCGCCAGGTCCTCGACCCGCAGGGTGATCCCGGCCAACGTCAACGCTCCAGCCGCGGGTTGAGGACGTCGCGCAACTGGTCGCCGACCAGGTT
>JASLMH010000177.1 GCA_030746635.1 Alphaproteobacteria bacterium
AAGGTCTACATCAATTGGAAATGCCAGGATGATTGATCAGCGGAAAGCCGAAAGTCCATACTTCGTGTTGCACAATCCGCCAAACCCAAATAGACAGCCGCCAACAGCCCCAAAACCAGGGGAATTCGATAAGCCACCCTCGACGCCACGATGTCTCTCCTCAAGACGTCATGTTCCCGCAACTGCCCGGCAATTTAGAGCAATTGACCACAACATAAAACGAATATTTCGTTGTTTTGAATGGCTTGCGGCCGTGAACCGAGGCGAACGGACGGTTGCGAAACGTTCCGATCGGCCGTCGTGGCGTGAGCGTCACGGCAACAATTAGAGTAAACGCGGGGTCATAGGTTGACGTTTACGTTAACGTAAACTATATTCCGTGCGTTCTGAGCTGGTCATAGCAGGATGCGAGGCAATCAACTCATGCCGAGCCCGGGCATCGCGGAACAAGGCGCTTCCGACACCTTCACCATCACCGAACTCGCCAGCGAGTTTGGCATCACGCCGCGGGCGATCCGTTTCTATGAGGACAAGGAGCTTCTGAGCCCCGGACGCAACGGCCTCAACAGGATATACACGCGACGCGACCGGGCCCGCCTGCGGCTGATCCTGCGCGGCAAGCGGCTTGGCTTTTCACTTTCCGATATCGGCGAGATGCTCGATCTGTACGATGTCGACGGCGACCAGCGGGAACAGATGAGGATGACGCTACGGAAAAGCCGGGAGCGGCTGAAGGCGCTGCGCCAGCAACGTCGCGACATTGACGACGCCATCGGCGAACTACAGGACGCCTGCCGCCAGATCGAGGCGATGCTGGCCAAGGGCAACGGCGGCTAGTATCCAACTATTCCACCGGTCGGCCCCTCACCCCGGCCGGATCATGTGATCAACCATGGAGCACGCGCAAATGTCATCGGCCTATCCGCACCTTTTGGCCCCGCTGGATCTGGGATTCACCACCTTGCGCAACCGCGCGATGATGGGATCGATGCATACCGGCCTGGAAGAGCATCCCGACGGCTTTCGCCGCATGGCCCGGTTCTTCGGCGACCGGGCGGCCGGTCAGGCCGGCCTGATCGTCACCGGCGGCATCGCCCCCAACGCCGAGGGCAGCCTGGGCCTGGGCGGCGCTACCTTGCATGACGACGCCAGCGCCGCGGCCGGCCATCGGCTGATCACCGATGCCGTGCACCAGGCCGACGGCAGAATCATCATGCAGGTGCTGCATGGCGGACGCTATTCCCGGCACGACCAATCCGTGGCGCCATCGCCGATCGCCTCGCCGATCAATCCGAACAAACCCCGGCCCTTGAGCGATGCGGAGATCCGCCAGACCATCGAGGACTACGCCGCCTGCGCCGAATTGGCCCGCGATGCCGGCTACGACGGGGTCGAGATCATGGGCTCGGAAGGTTATCTGATCACCCAGTTCATCTCGCTGCGGACCAACCAGCGTGACGACGAGTGGGGCGGCTCGTTCGAGAACCGCATCCGCTTCGGCGTCGAGGTGGTGCGCCGGACGCGGCAGGTCTGCGGCGACGATTTCATCATCATGTTCCGGCTGTCGATGCTCGACCTGGTGGAGGGCGGCTGTTCCTGGGAGGAAACGGTGCAATTGGCCCGGGCCGTCGAGGCGGCCGGCACGACCATCATCAATTCGGGCATCGGCTGGCACGAGGCCCGGGTGCCGACGATCATGCACTCGGTGCCGCGCGGCGCCTTCACCTGGACCACGGCCCGGCTGATGGGCAAGGTGTCGATCCCGCTGGTCACCTCGAACCGCATCAACAATCCGGCCCAGGCCGAGGCGGTAATCGCCAGCGGCCACGCCGACATGGTGTCGATGGCCCGGCCGTTCCTGGCCGATGCCGATTTCGTGGCCAAGGCGATCGACGATAGGGCCGACGACATCAACACCTGCATCGCCTGCAACCAGGGCTGCCTGGACAAGATCTTCGTCGGCCAGCTCTGCACCTGCCTGGTCAATCCGCGCGCCTGCTACGAAACCGAGTTGGAGTTGACGCCGGCGGCTGCCGGCAAGCGCATCGCCGTCGTCGGCGCCGGCCCAGGCGGCCTGGCCTACGCCACCACGGCGGCCGAACGCGGCCACCAGGTCACCTTGTACGAGGCGGCGGACCGCGTCGGCGGCCAGTTCAACATGGCCATGGCGATCCCCGGCAAGGAGGACTACGGCGAAACCATCCGCTACTACCAAAGCCGGATCGACCGGCTGGGCATCGATCTGAAACTGAACCACGCGGCCAGCGCCAAGGAATTGATCGAGGCCGGCTACGACGAAGTGATCCTGGCCACGGGCGTGCGGCCGCGCCGCGCCGACATTCCGGGCATCGACCACGCCAAGGTGCTGTCCTATGTGGAGGTACTCTCGGACCGCAAACCGGTCGGCGACCGGGTCGCCATCATCGGTGCCGGCGGCATCGGCTTCGATGTCGCCGAATTCCTCAGCCACGACGACGGTCCGGGCGATCCGGCCAAGCCGGACATCGACCGCTTCCTGCGCGAATGGGGCGTCGATCGCGAATATCGGCAGCCGGGCGGCCTGGCCGAAGGCGGACCGGCGATGCAATCGCCGCGGCGGATCACCTTGCTGCAACGAACCCCGGGCCGCCTCGGCGGCAGCCTGGGCCGGACCACCGGTTGGGCGATCCGCGCCGCCCTGCAGATGAAGGGTGTGGAAATGCTCGGCGGCGTCAGCTACGAACGGATCGACGACGACGGCCTGCACATCGTGGTCGACGGCGAGGCACGCCTGATCGAGGCCGACACCGTGGTGGTTTGCGCCGGCCAGGAAGAGTTGCGTGACCTGTATGACGACTTGGTCGCCGCCAAGGTACCGGTGCAGTTGATTGGCGGCGCCGACAAGGCCGCCGAGTTGGACGCCCTGCGGGCGATCGACCAGGGCGTACGCCTGGCCGCCGCCGCCTGAGTATCTGGGTCAGACACATAGCGCATCGCCCCGCCGGGTCGGGGCGGCGAACTGGAGACGAGACAACCATGACCAACGTTGTCATCACCGGCTATGCCCGGTCGCCATTCACGCCGGCCAGACGCGGCGAACTGGCCAAGGTGCGGCCCGACGAGATCGCCGCCCAGGTGGTCGCCGCGCTGGTCGCCAAGACCGGCGTGCGGGTCGAGGACATCGAGGACCTGATCCTGGGCTGTGCCTTCCCGGAAGGCGAGCAGGGCCTGAACATGGCCCGCATGGTCGGCTTTCTGGCCGATCTGCCGCAATCGGTCGCCGGTACCACGGTGAACCGCTTCTGCGGCTCTTCCATGCAGTCGGTGCACATGGCGGCCGGCGCCATCCAGATGGGCGCCGGCGAGGCCTTCATCTGCGCCGGCGTCGAAAGCATGACCCGGGTGCCGATGACCGGCTTCAACCCGATGCCCCATCCCGGCCTGTTCCAGCGGCTGCCGCAGGCCTATGTCGCCATGGGCATGACGGCGGAGAACCTGGCCAGGCAACACGACATCTCCCGCGACGAGCAGGAGCGGCTGGCCCTGTCCAGCCAGGCCAAGGCGGCGGCGGCGCAAGGCGACGGCCGGCTGACCGAGGAAATCATCGCCATCACCGACGGCAACGACTGCATCGAGGTGGATGGCTGCCCGCGCCCCGACACCACCGCCGAGGATCTGGCCGGCCTGGACCCCTCTTTCGACAAGGACGGCACGGTCACCGCCGGCACCTCCTCGCCACTGACCGACGGCGCCGCGGCGGTGCTGGTCACCTCCGAGGACTACGCCGACGCCAACGGCCTGGACAAGCTGGCCCGCATCAAGGCCATCGCCGTGGCCGGCTGCGCCCCCGAGATCATGGGCATCGGCCCGGTACCGGCCACGGCCAAGGCCCTGGAGCGGGCCGGCCTGGCGATCGAGGACGTCGATATCGTCGAATTGAACGAGGCCTTCGCCGCCCAGGCCCTGGCCTGCCTGCGGGAAACCGGCATCGACGAAGGGCGGATCAACCTGGACGGCGGCGCCATCGCCCTCGGCCATCCCCTCGGCGCCACCGGCGCCCGGATCACCGGCAAGGCGGCGGCGCTGCTGCGACGGGAAGGCAAGAGCCTGGCGCTCGCCACCCAATGCATCGGCGGCGGCCAGGGCATCGCCACCATTCTGGAGGCCTGCTGATGACCGCGATCGAAAAGGTCGCGGTGCTGGGCGCCGGCGTCATGGGCAGCGGCATCGCCGCCCAGGTCGCCAACGCCGGCCACCAGGTGACGCTGCTGGACATCGTGCCGCAGGGCGCCAACGACCGCAACGTGCTGGCCCGGGGCGCCATTCAACGGATGTTGAAGACCAAGCCGGCGCCCTTGATGGACAAATCCTTCGCCAAGCGCATCAGCCCCGGCAATCTCGAAGATGATCTGGACAAGCTGGCCGAGGCGGACTGGATCTGCGAAGCGGTGCTGGAGGACCTGGACGTCAAGCACAAGGTCTACGCAACCATCGACCAGCATCGCAAGGCCGGCTCCATCGTCACCTCCAACACCTCGACGATACCGCTGGGCAAGCTGGTCGAGGGGCTACCCGAAAGCTTCACCGCCGATTTCGCCATCACCCATTTCTTCAATCCGCCACGTTACATGCGGCTGTTGGAACTGGTCGGCGGCCCCGCCACCAGGCCCGAGGTGCTGACCGCCCTGGCCGAGTTCGGCGAGGGGGCGCTGGGCAAGGCCGTGGTCGATTGCAAGGACACGCCCGGCTTCATCGCCAACCGGATCGGCATCTACTGGTCGACCGTCGCCATGGCCGAGGCGATGCGGCTGGGCCTGACGGTGGAGGAGGCCGACAGTATCGTCGGCCGGCCCCTGGGCATTCCCAACACCGGCATTTTCGGCCTGGGCGACCTGACCGGCATCGACCTCGCCCCGCACATCAACGCCTCGATGCTGGCGTCGCTGCCGGCGGGCGATCCGTTCCGCGCCGAGTTCGATCCCGACGGCCCCCTGGCCAAGCTGGTCACCGGCATGATCGAACAGGGCCGCCTGGGCCGGAAGGCCGGCGCCGGCTTCTATCGCCGGCGCAAGGTCGACGGCCAATCCATCAAGGAAGCGCTGGACCTGGAAAGCGGCGAATACCGCCCGACCATCAAGTCCCGCCTGGCCAGCGCCCGGGCCGGCAAGAAGGGTCTGCGGGCCGTGGTTGAGCACCAGGACAAGGGCGGCCGGTATGCCTGGGCGGTGCTGTCCAAGGTGTTGAGCTACGCCGCCCTGCTGGTGCCGGAGATATCCGACGACATCGTCGCCGTCGACCAGGCCATGAAGACCGGCTACGCCTGGAAATGGGGGCCGTTCGAGCAGATCGACAAGCTGGGCACCGCCTGGTTCGCCGATCGCCTGGCGGCCGAGGGCCTGCCAGTGCCGCCCTTGCTGACGGCGGCCGAGGGCCGGCCGCTGTACCGGGAAAACGGCGCGGCGGTCGAGTACCTCACCCCAGCCGGCGACTACGCCACGATCGCGGTGCCCATGGAAGCCTGGCGGCTGGCCGATCGCAAGCGGGGCGCCAAGCCGATCAGGCGCAACGGCTCGGCCTCGTTGTGGGACGTCGGCGACGGCGTCGCCTGCCTGGAGATGCATTCCAAGATGAATGCCATCGATCAGGACACAATCGCGATGCTGATGCAGGCGGCGAAGATCGACGGCCAGGGCTACCGCGCCCTGATCATCGGCGGCGATGCCGATAATTTCTCGGTCGGTGCCAATGTCGGCGTTGTCCTGTTCGCCGCCAACGCCGCCATGTGGCCCTTGGTCGAGCAATCGATCCAGGGCCTGCAATCGGCGCTGCTGGCGATTAAGTATGCCCCCTTCCCGGTGGTCGGCGCGGTGGCCGGCATGGCGCTGGGCGGCGGTTGCGAGATCGCCATGCATTGCGACGCGGTACAGGCCCACGCCGAAAGCTACATGGGCCTGGTCGAGGTCGGCGTCGGCGTGATCCCGGCCGGCGGCGGCTGCAAGGAGCTGTTGACCCGCGCCAGCCTGAACAAACGGCGCCCGGGCGGCCCGATGCCTCCCGTCATGCAGGCCTTCGAGACCATTTCGACCGCCAAGGTCGGCACCTCGGCCGAGGAATCCAGGGGGCTTCTGTTCCTCCGGCCTGGTGATCGGGTCAGCATGAACCGCGACCGCCTGCTGGCCGACGCCAAGAGCCGGGCGCTGGAACTGGTCGAGGGCTACCAACCGCCGGAGCCGGCCACCCTGAACCTGCCGGGCGGGACCGCCCGGACCGCCCTGACCATGGCCATCGACGGCTTCGTGACCAGCGGCATGGCCACCGCCTACGACGCCGTGGTCGGCGGCGAGCTGGCCAAGGTGCTGAGCGGCGGCGGCACCGACATCACCGAGGAGGTTGACGAGGCCAGGCTCCTGGAGCTGGAACGTCAGGCCTTCCTCAACCTGGTCAAGAAGACCCCGACCCTGGACCGCATCGAGCATATGCTCGAGACCGGTCGGCCGTTGCGGAACTGAACGCGGGAGAGCCACGCCATGCCCAGCTACCAAGCCCCGGTACGGGATTTCCAGTTCGTGCTGCACGAAATGCTGCAGTTGGAGAAATATTCCAACGTCCCGGGCTTCGAGGAAGCCACGCCCGATTTGATCGACGCCATCCTGGAGGAAGGCGGCAAGTTCATGGCGGAGGTGGTGCAGCCCCTGAACCAGGTCGGCGACAGCGAGGGCTGCACCTGGACGGACGGCGAGGTCAGCACGCCCACTGGCTTCAAGGAGGCCTACCAGACCTATTGCGAGGCCGGCTGGGGCGGCCTGACGGCCGATCCGGACTATGGCGGTCAGGGCCTACCGGCGGTGCTGGGCCTGGTTTTTTCCGAGATGATGAGTTCCGCCAACATGGCCTTCGGGATGTATCCCGGCCTGACCCACGGCGCCTACGCGGCGATCCACAACTGGGGCAGCGAGGCCCAGAAGCGGACCTACCTGCCGAAGATGGTCAGCGGCGAATGGACCGGTACCATGAACCTGACCGAGCCCCATTGCGGCACCGATCTGGGCCTGATGCGGACCAAGGCGGTGCCCAACGACGACGGCAGCTTCGCGATCAGCGGCACCAAGATCTTCATCTCCGCCGGCGAGCACGACCTGGCCGAGAACATCATCCATCTGGTGCTGGCGAAGATCCCCGGCGGCCCCGAGGGCATTCGGGGCGTGTCGCTGTTCGTGGTACCGAAATTCCTGGTCAACGAGGACGGCTCGCTGGGCCAGCGCAACGGCGTCGGTTGCGGCTCCATCGAAGAGAAAATGGGCATCCACGGCAACGCCACCTGCGTCTTGAACTACGACGATGCCACGGGCTGGCTGATCGGCGAGGAACACAAGGGCATGCGGGCGATGTTCACGATGATGAACGCCGCCCGCCTGGGCGTCGGCATCCAGGGCCTAAGCCAATCCGAGGTCGCCTACCAGAACGCCGTCAGCTACGCCAACGAGCGCTTGCAGGGCCGGTCGATCACCGGCACCAAGGAACCGGACAAGGCCGCCGACCCGATCATCGTGCACCCCGATATCCGGCGCATGCTGATGACCGCGCGAGCCTTCAATCAGGGCGCCCGCGCCCTGGCCCTGTGGACCGGCCTGCACATCGACATGGCGTCCCGCCATCCCGACGACAAGGTGCGCGGCGAAGCCGACGACCTGGCGGCGCTGCTGACCCCGGTGATCAAGGCCTACTTCACCGACATGGGTTTCGAGAACGCGGTCGGCGCCATGCAGTGCTATGGCGGCCACGGCTATATCCGGGAATGGGGCATGGAGCAGTTCGTCCGTGACGCCCGCATCGCCCAGATCTACGAGGGCGCCAACGGCGTCCAGGCCCTCGATCTGGTGGGCCGCAAGCTGCCGGAGAAGATGGGCCGCCTGCTCCGCCAGTTCTTCCACCCGGTCGACGCCTTCATCCAGGAGCACCAGGACAATTCCGAGATGGAGGACTTCGTCCTGCCCCTGGCCAAGGGCTTCGCGCGGCTGCAGACCGCGACCCAGCACGTCGCCCTGGAGGGCATGCGGGACGCCGACGAGGCGGGTGCTGCATCCAGTGACTATCTGCGGCTGTTCGGCCTGGTCGCCCTGGGCTTCATGTGGGCGCAGATGGCCAAGACGGCGCGGGAGAAATTGGCCGCCGGTCCCGACGATCCCGGCTTCTACGAGGACAAACTGATCACCGGCCGGTTCTTCATGCAGCGTATGCTGCCCGACACCGGCAGCTTGCTATCGAAGGTGATGGCCGGCGCCGACAGCATGATGGCGCTCAAGGCCGAGGCCTTTTGAGTTGTTAGTGAGGTAAGAGCAATGGCTGCGTTGCCAAGGACCCTGTTCAGCGAAGAGCACGAGATCTTCCGCGCTTCCGTTCGCCGTTTCGTGGACGAGGAGATCGTCCCCCACCGCGAACAATGGGAAGAAGACGGCCAGATCAGCCGCGAGGCCTGGCTGAAGGCCGGCGAGCTGGGGCTGCTGTGCGCCTCGATCCCCGAAGAATACGGCGGCGGCGGTGTCGACCGCACCTACAGCATCATCCTGATGGAGGAACTGGCCCGGGTCGGCGCCTCCGGCCCCGGTTTCGGCCTGCACTCGGAAATCGTCGCCCCCTATATCAACAGCTACGGCTCGGAGGAGCAGAAACGGCGCTACCTGCCGAAGATGGCCAAGGGCGAGCTGATCAGCGCCATCGCCATGACCGAACCGGGCACCGGCAGCGACCTGCAAGGCGTGCGCACCAGCGCCCGCAAGGACGGCAACGAGTTGCTGGTCAACGGCGCCAAGACCTTCATCACCAACGGCCAGATGGCCGATTTGGTGGTCGTGGTTTGCAAGACCGACCCCGAGGCCGGCGCCAAGGGTGTTTCCCTGGTCATCGTCGAGGACGGCACCGAGGGCTTCCGCAAGGGCCGCAACCTGCACAAGGTCGGCCAGAAGGCCCAGGACACCTCGGAATTGTTCTTCGACGACGTCCGGGTGCCGATGACCAACCTGCTCGGCGAGGAAGGCATGGGCTTCGTCTACCTGATGCAGGAGTTGGCCTGGGAACGCCTGCAGGTGGCGATCAGCGCCGTCTCCAACATGGAAGCGGCCCTGGAATGGACCCTCGACTATACCCGCGAACGCCAGGCCTTCGGCAAGGCGATCATCGATTTCCAGAACAGCCGCTTCACCCTGGCCGAGGTCAAGACCCAGGTCACCGTCGCCCGCACCTTCGTCGACCACCTGATCGGCCTGATGCTGGAGGACAAGCTGGACGCCGAGACGGCGGCCATGGCGAAGTGGTGGACCACCGACATCCAGTGCAAGGTGATCGACGACTGCCTGCAACTGCACGGCGGCTACGGCTACATGTGGGAGTTCCCCATCGCCCGCGCCTGGGCCGACGCCCGGGTGCAGCGCATCTATGCCGGCACCAACGAGATCATGAAGGAAATCATCGGCCGCGCGCTGTAGCGCGGACCGGACGAGTCGACGGGAAGGACAACCGAAATGACCGAAGCCTACATTTATGACCACGTGCGCACGCCGCGCGGCAAGGGTCGCGCCAGCGGTTCGCTGCACAGCGTCACGCCGATCGAACTGGCCAGCACCGCCCTGCGGTCGATCCGCGACCGCAACGAATTGGATACCGCCCATGTCGACGACGTGGTGCTGGGCTGCGTCGCGCCGGTCGGCGAACAGGGCGCCGACATCGCCCGGGTGGCGGTGATCAACGCCGACTATGCCGAAACCACGGCCGGCGTGCAGGTCAACCGCTTCTGCGCCTCCGGCCTGGAGGCCGTCAACATGGCGGCCGGCCAGATCATGTCGGGGCAGTCCGACATGACCATCGGCGGCGGCGTCGAAAGCATGAGCCGGGTGCCCATGGGCTCGGACGGCGGCGCCTGGCCCAGCGACCCGGCGGTGGCCTTCCATACCTATTTCGTGCCGCAGGGCGTCTCGGCCGACCTGCTCGCCACCAAGTACGGCTTCTCCCGCGACGACGTCGATGCCTATGCGGTGGAAAGCCAGAAGCGGGCGAAGCGGTCCTGGGACGAGGGCCGGTTCGACAATTCGGTGGTGCCGGTGACCGACCTGAACGGCAAGACGGTGCTGGACCACGACGAGCACATCCGGCCCGACACCGACATGCAGTCCCTGGCCGCCCTCGATCCCTCGTTCGTCCATCATGGCGAACAGTTCGGCTTCAACTCGGTGGCCATCCAGCGCTATCCGGAGATCGAGCGGATCGAGCACGTCCACCATGCCGGCAACTCATCCGGTATCGTCGACGGCGCCGCCGCCGTGCTGCTGGGCAGCAAGGAAATGGGCGAGAAGCTGGGCCTGAAACCGCGCGCCCGCATCCGTTCCTTCGCCTCGATCGGCTCGGAGCCGACGATCATGCTGACCGGCCCCTCGTTCTCGGCCGAGAAGGCCCTGCAACGGGCCGGCATGGGCAAGGACGACATCGACGTCTGGGAACTGAACGAGGCCTTCGCGGCCGTGGTGCTGCGCTTCATGCAGGCCCTCGACATCGATCACGACCAGATCAACGTCAACGGCGGCGCTATCGCCATGGGCCATCCCCTGGGCGCCACCGGGGCGATGATCCTGGGCACCGTGCTGGACGAGTTGGAGCGCACCGGCAAGGGCACGGCGCTCGCCACCCTGTGCGTCGGCGCCGGCATGGGCACCGCGACGATCATCGAGCGGCTGTAGCCGGTCCCGCACCCTTTTCGAAACGCCATCGCCGCCTTGGCGCGGCGAGGACGGAGATATGAACCATGATTGACTACAAGGTCGACGGCGACGGCGTCGCCACCATCACCTGGGACGTCGACAACCGGCCCATGAACGTGATGAACCACGAAACCATGAGCGCCTATATCGAGGCGTTGGAAAAGGCCATCGCCGACGACGGCGTGAAGGGCGTGATCGTCGCCTCGGCCCACAAGGAGTTCATCGTCGGGGCCGATTTGTCGGCCATGGGCGATACCGACGACAAGGCCGAGT
>JASLMH010000178.1 GCA_030746635.1 Alphaproteobacteria bacterium
GCGCTGCGCCACGCGCCTACCCCAATGGCTTGCTAGCGCCATCAAATGAATCAGATTACCCCCGACATGCTCTAGGCGTTGAGCCGGGCCGCCTGGGCCAGGATCTCGACCGCTTCGTCCTCGCGGGTCCATAGAACCAGCCCCGAGGCGCCGGAATCCTCCCAGGCGCGATAGCGCTGCTTGATCCGTGACGCCGGGCCGATCAGCGACCTCTGGTCAACCCATTCGTCGGGCACCGCCGCCGCCGCCTCGGCCTTGCGGCCGGCCAGGAAGAGCTCCTGAATGCGTTCGGCGGCATCGCCGAAGCCACGTCGCACCATCAGGTCCTTGTGGAAATTCTTGTCGCGATGGCCCATGCCGCCGACATACAACGCGACATTGGGCTTCTGCCGGTCCAGGGCCACCTGCACGTCGTCGGCGACCTCGACGCGGACCAGCGCCATGATCTCGAAATCAGCCAGCGACTTGCCGTTGCCGGCCCGCTCGAAGCCCTGTTCCAGCCAGGGCAGGTATTCAGGCATGGAACCGGGAACGAAACCCGACGGCAGCCAGCCGTCGGCGATCTCGGCGGTCAGGCGTACGGTGGCCTCGTTGGCGGTGCCCAGATAGATCGGGATATCCGGGTTCATGTGCAGGATCGACTTCAGCGGCTTGCCGAAGCCTATCGCCCCGTCGCCGGCATAAGGCAGCGAGATCTCCCTGCCCTCGTGCACCACCGGCTCCCGCCGGGCCCAGACCTTGCGCATGATCGAGACGTAGTCCTTGATCCGGTAGTAGGGCCGCCCCCAGGGCTGGCCGTACCAACCCTCGACGATCTGCGGACCCGAGACGCCAATGCCGGCGATGAAGCGATCGCCGCCGGCCAGGGCATCGATGGTGGCCGCCGACATCGCGGCATTGGCCGGCGTGCGGGCCGCCAACTGCATGATCGCCGTGCCCAGCTTGATCCGCCGGGTCACCGCCGCCAGATAGGCCAGCGGCGTGATCGCATCCGAGCCATAGGCCTCCGCCGTCCAAACCGAATGAAAGCCCAGTTCCTCGGCCCGTTGCACCAGCTTTACCGGCAGATCCAGCTCGGCCCCGGAATAGCCCAACATCAGGGCAAGTTTCATCGCGTAACCCTCGCCTTCGCAGTCAACCCTTGGCGAATATTGGAGCACGGATGGGCGGCGCGCGCCATGCGGGTTAGGCAGCGTCGAGGTCCCCGGTCAGGCGATCCAGGCGCAGGCGATGGCGGTGGTCGGTCAGCCGCCAGACCGAGCCCAGCACCGCCAGCAGCACACCAAGGCCGGTGGCGCCGGCGATCAGGAACATCACCAGAAGCTGGTACTTCACCGCCTGGGCCGGTTCCACGCCGGCCAGGATCTGACCGGTCATCATGCCGGGCAGGAAGACCACGCCGGCCGCCGCCATCGAATTCAGCATCGGCGTGAAGCCGTCGCGCAGGGCCTGCCTTGCGAACGGTTGCAGCGCCCCCCAGCGCGTGGCGCCCAACAGCAGCCGCGCCTCGATGGCCGAGCGTTCCCGCGCCGCCAGGGCGCTGAGTCCGTTGAGGGCGAGGCTGATGCCGGTCATGGCGTTGCCCAGGATCATGCCGAACAGCGGAATGGCATAGCGCGGCTCGTACCAGGGTTCGGGCCGCAACTGCGTGGTCAGGGCCAGCACCGTGACCACGGTGCCGGCCAGCAGCATGGTACTGGCGCCCAGGCCATAGCCCCACCAGCCGGCCAGCCGGCGCTGCTGGCGGGCCAGGATCTCTCGGCCGGCGAACAGGGCCATGACCAGGGCCGTCAGGCCGACCAGCCAGGGCGAAGCGACGCTGAACAACGCCTTCAGCACCAGGCCGATCAGGAACAGTTGCACCGTCATGCGCAGGGCGGCGATCAGCAGCCGCTTTTCCAGTTGCAGGCCGAAGACCAGGGAGAGCACCGCGTTGAACAGCAGCAACAGGGCGGCCAGCACCAGATCGAGATAGCTGAGTTCGATGTAGCCGGTCACGATCCGCCGCCCTCGACCAAACGTCCCGCCCGAATATGCAGGGTGCGGGAGGCCAGCCGCTCGGCCTGCTCCGCCCGGTGGGTGACCAGCAGCACCGAGACGCCGGCCTGTTGCCTCTGCCGGATCAGCTCCTCGACGGCCACCGCCGCGTCCGGGTCCAGCGCCGCCGTCGGTTCATCCAGCAACAGCACCGCCGGATCGCCGGCCAGGCCGCGGGCCAGCGCCAGGCGCTGGCGTTCGCCGGTCGAGGCCCGGGCCACCGCCCATTCCAGGCAGCCGGCATCCAGCCCCAGGGCCGCCAGCAACGGCAGGGCGGCAGGCCGGTCGGCGAAATGTTCGGCCACGCCGTCGGCCCACCAGCCGGGTTCCGCCGGCAGATACGCCACCAGGCGGCGCCAGTCCGGCGCCGGTGTGTCGGCACGGGCCTGGCCGGCCGCGGCCGCCCGCCCGGTATTGGGATCGAGATCGGCGATGGCGCGCAGCAACAAGGTCTTGCCGGCGCCCGAAGGCCCCATCAGGGCGAGACACTCGCCGTCGTCGATGTGCAGGGAAATCGGTCCCAAGCCCGGGCGCTGCAAGCCCTCGACACACAACATGGCGCTGTCGGGCCGGATCCGGGACGGGCTAGCGCGGGGCGATCACCATGGTCATTTGGCGACCTTCCATCTTGGGAAACTGCTCGACCTTGGAAACCTCGTCCAGGTCGTCGCGCACCCGTTCCAGCACCCTCAAGCCAAGGTCCTGATGCGCCATCTCGCGGCCCCGGAAGCGCAGGGTCACCTTGACCTTGTCGCCCTCGCCAAGGAACTTGTTCATGGCCCGCATCTTCACATCGTAGTCATGCTGATCGATGTTCGGGCGCATCTTGATTTCCTTGACCTCGATGATCTTCTGCTTCTTGCGCGCCTCGTTGGCTTTTTTCTGGGCCTCGTACTTGTATTTGCCGTAGTCGAGGATCTTGCAGACCGGCGGGCTGGCCTCGGGCGCGACCTCGACCAGGTCCAGGCCGGCCTCGTCGGCGCGCGCCAAAGCGTCGTCGCGGCTTACAACCCCGACGTTGTCTCCCGTCTCATCAACTAGGCGAATGGAGTCGGCCTCGATGCGTTCGTTTATGCGAGGCCCTTCACGAACCGGTGGCGTGTTCGGATAAAATCGGCGAGCGATGGAGTTTTCTCCCTATCTGTTGCCTTCGCTGGTCACCAAAAACTCACTTCCAAGGGCCAAATGACAGGCCGAAACAATGAGTGGTCGGTACATAAAGCACTGTTGCCCGGCGCCGATCAAGTGCCGGGAATGGCCCCTTCAGTGGCTAGTGTATCAATGGCCTCGTCCAGCGCAAGCGTCTCCTGGCGTTTGTCGCCCAACCGCCGCAGGGCCAGCGTGCCATCCTCGGCCTCGCGCTTGCCGATGGCGGCGATCACCGGGATCTTGGCCAGCGAATGTTCGCGCACCTTGTAGCCGATCTTTTCGTTGCGCAGGTCCGTTTCCACGCGCAGGCCGGCCTGTCGCATCCGCTCCGCCACCTCTCCGGCATAGGCATCGCCGTCGTTGGTGATGGTGGCGAGGACGACCTGCACCGGCGACAGCCAAAACGGCAGCCGACCGGCGAAATGTTCGATCATCACGCCGATGAAGCGTTCGAACGAGCCCAGGATCGCGCGATGCAGCATCACCGGGCGGTGGCGGGCGCTGTCCTCGCCGACGTAGTTGGCGTCGAGAAGTTCGGGCAGATTGAAATCGACCTGCAGGGTGCCGCATTGCCAATCCCGGCCGATGGCGTCGCGCAGGACGAATTCGAGCTTCGGGCCGTAGAACGCGCCCTCGCCCGGGTTCAGGGTAAACGGCAAACCGGTTTCATCCAGCGCCGCCATCAGCGCCGCCTCGGAGCGGTCCCAGATCTCGTCCGCGCCGACCCGCACCGGCGGTCGGTCGGCGAATTTGACGAGGACCTCCTCGAACCCCAGATCGCGATAGATATCCATCAGCAAATCGCAGAACAGCTTGGTCTCCGAAGTGATCTGGTCGACGGTGCAGAAGATATGCGCGTCGTCCTGGGTAAAGGCGCGGACCCGCATCAGGCCGTGCAGCGCGCCCGATGGCTCGAAACGGTGGCATGAACCGAACTCCGCGATGCGCAACGGCAATTCGCGATAGCTTTTCAGGCGCTGCTTGAAGATCTGCACGTGACCGGGACAGTTCATCGGCTTCAAGGCGAAGATGCGCTCTTCCGACTCGGTGGTGTACATATGCTCCTGGAAGGTCTCCCAGTGCCCGGAAACCTCCCAGAATTTGCGGTCGAATAGCTGCGGCGTCCTGACTTCCTGATAGCCGGCCGCATCGAGGCGGCGACGCATGTATTTCTCGAGCGTCCGGTACAGCGTCCAGC
This sequence comes from Alphaproteobacteria bacterium, assembly GCA_030746635.1. Taxonomy (GTDB): domain Bacteria; phylum Pseudomonadota; class Alphaproteobacteria; genus JASLMH01. The sequence continues at coordinate 4,385 of JASLMH010000178.1, forward strand.
CCTTTGGGTGCCAGAAGGCCATGCCGGCCGCTTCTTCCTGGAAATGGAACAGGTCCATCTCGCGGCCCAGGCGGCGATGATCGCGCCGTTCGGCCTCCTCCAGGCGGTGCAGATAGGTTCGCAACTCTTTGTCGGTGCGCCAGCAGGTGCCGTAGATGCGTTGCAGCATCTCGTTGCGGGCATCGCCCCGCCAATAGGCACCGGCCACCTTCATCAGCTTGAAGGCCGTGCCCAACTGGCCGGTCGAACCGAGGTGCGGGCCGCGGCAGAGATCGGTGAAACCGCCCTGGCTATAGACCCGGATGTCCTCGTCCTCGGGCAGGTCGGCGATGATCTCGGCCTTATAGTGCTCGCCGATCGACTGGAAATAGTCGATCGCCTGCTGCCGCGGCCAGACCTGGCGTTCGACGGGCTCGTCACGAGCGACGATCTCGCGCATGCGCGCTTCCAGCTTGACCAGATCGTCGGGCGTGAAGGGCTCCCGCTTGGCGAAGTCGTAATAGAAGCCGTCCTCGATGGCGGGGCCGATGGTGACCTGCAATTCGGGCCAGATTTCCTTCGCCGCCTCGGCCAGCACATGGGCGCAATCGTGGCGCAGGATTTCCAGCGCCTCGTCGCTTTGCCGGGTGACGATCTCGACCGCCGCGTCGGCCTCGATCGGCAGGGCGAGGTCGGCCAGCTCGCCGTCGACGCGCGCCACCAGCGCGGCCTTGGCCAGGCCGGGTCCGATGTCGGTGGCGATCTCACCCGCCGTCACCGCGCCATCGTATTGGCGCACCGTACCGTCGGGCAACGAGATGGCAACCATGGTCAACCTATTGTTCCAAAACATCCAAACAGCCGCCGCCGCGCGGCGTTGGGCAACTTAGGCAGTATCGCCGTGGTGTCAAGGATCGCGGTCGGTGGGCATTCGTTCGCGCGCGGCCGGCGGAAACGGCGAAGACTCCTTGCCAAGCCGTCGACATCCCATCAGGGTTGTGGCCATGGACGACGATGCAACACCCACCGCCGCGTCAACTTCCATCAATTTGGCGCAGCGGGGGCGGATGGTCGAATTGCTGCCCATCGTGCTGCTCAACGCCCTGCTCAATATCGTGACCCTGACGTTCTACCGGTTCTGGGGCCGGACCAAGGTGCGGCAATATCTGTGGCAACAGACCCACATCATGGACGAGCCGCTGGAGTACACCGGCACCGGGATGGAACTGTTCAAGGGCTTCGTGGTGGTGTTCTTCCTGATCCTGGTGCCGCTGGCGGTGCTCAGCATCGCCGCGAATGTCCTGCTGGATCCGCAAGGCCTGGCATTCACCCTATTCTCCGTGATTTTCTATGCCGTTGCCGGTTTCCTGGTCGGCATGGCGATCTATCGGGCCCGGCGCTATCGCCTCAGCCGCACCGTCTGGCGCGGCATCCGGGCCGGCTTGAACGGCTCGTCCGGCCAGTACGCCCTCCGCTATCTGGGGTTTTGGGTGCTGAACGTCGTCACCCTGGGCTGGAGCTATCCCTGGATGCGGCTCAGGCTGTTCGGGCGCATCATGGGGGAGACCACGTTCGGTGATCGGAGCTTCGGCTTCGCTGCGCCGCTGGCCCCGCTCTATCGTTTATTCGCGGTTTTTTGGCTTGGCGCCGTTTTCGGGTCGATCGCAGTGGGGGTGCTGGCCAAAAGCGCCGGGACCGCCCTTGCGCCGGTGCTAGTACTTCTGGTTCCGGTGTTAGGGTGGGCTTGGTACCGCGCCCGGGAGATCAATCACCTTGCCGGCGGCGTGTCGTTCGAGGGGCTGTCATTCCGCATGCAGGCGACGGCCCGGAGTCTGCTCGGCCTCACGGCGGTCAACGGTCTGATAGTGGTACTGACCCTCGGTTTTGGCCTGCCATTCGCGCAGCTTCTGGTGTTTCGCTGGGTCTGCGACCACCTGCGTATCGAGGGCGACCTGGACGTGGCGAGCATCCTGCAATCCAGCGCCGAAGTGCCGTCGGTCGGCGAAGGCCTGGCCGACGCCTTCGACCTGGGCGCCGTGTAGACGCAATTGGCGGGCGGCGCCGACTTTAGCGACGGCCATAGCGCCGCGCGGCATCGGGCAACGGTGCAACTGGCTGCCGACGGCCTGCACATCGCTGCGCAAGACCCCGATATTCGGCAGCGCTGGGCCTACGCCGATCTGCGTGCCGTCGCGCCGCCGCGATCGGATGCACCATTGCGGCTGACCTCGCTGACGGCTCCGGACGCCCGCCTGCAGCTGACCGATCCGGCCGAGATCGACGCCCTGCGGCGCCGGGCGCCGCATTTGTTCCAGCGCGGCCTGGCGCGGCCGAAGGTACGCCGGGACGCGGCGATCGTGATCCTGGCGCTGATCGCCCTTGGCCTGCTGCTGTGGCAGGGTGTGCCCCGCCTGTCCGCGCCCTTGGCCCGGCTGATCCCCCTGCAATGGGAGCGGAACCTCGGCTTGTCTTTTCGTGATCGGCTGCTGGCCGGTGCCGAGTTGTGCCGGACGACCGCCGGCTCGGCGGCCCTGTCGCGATTGATCGAACGCCTGATCATGGGCCTGCCGGCGGCGGCGGCATTGACCGTGGTGGTGGCCGACAGCGAAACGGTCAACGCCTTCGCCCTGCCGGGCGGCCAGGTCGTCATTCTGCGCGGCCTGCTGGCGACGGCCGAAAGCGCCGACGAAGTGGCCGCCGTCCTGGCCCATGAAATCGGCCACGTCAGCCACCGCCACCCCACCCAGATGGCGATCCGGGCGTTTGGTATCGGCCTGGTCGGCGATCTCTTGACCGGTGAGGGCTCGGCCCTGGTGGAACTGGCCGGCGAGGTCGGCGGCGCCCTGTTGCTGTTGAGCTACAGCCGCGACATGGAGCGGCAGGCCGATGCCTTTGCCCGGGACCTGCTGCACCGGCAGGGACTGTCCACCAACGCCATGGCGCGGTTCTTCGCCCGCCTGCATGACCGAGCGCCGACTGGGGAGTACGACAAGACGCTCGCCTACCTGAACAGCCACCCGCCGCTGGCGGAACGCATCGCCGCGTCGGCGGAAGCCGATGCCGGCGTAGCGGCGCTCGACGCGGATGCCTGGCGGGCCCTGCGACGGATCTGCGATTAGTCGAGCAGTTTCTCGGCCTCGGCCCAGACCTGGTCCATCGACAGTTGGCCCAGGTTGTCCCGGCGCAGCACCTCCACCGCGCGGCCGCGCGGGGCGCACAGGCCGGGATCGGACTCGGCCGAGAACAGCACCAGCGACGGGCAGCCGGCGACGGCGGCGATGTGCATCGGCCCGGTATCGTTGCCCACCGCCAGGGCGGCATCCCGCGCCAGCACCGCCAGCTCCTCGATCGTCGTCTGCTCGGCCAGATCGCGAACGCCAGGGCATTCCTCGGCGATCACCCGGTTCAGCACCGCCTCGTCGGTACCACCGATCAGCACCGGCAGGATATCCCGCGCCAGCAGCCGTTGGCACAGGGCGACGTAGTAATCGGCCGGCCAGCGCTTGCCCGGCCGATGCGCCGAGCCGCCGGGCACCACCAGGGCAAAGGGTGCGGGCAGACCGAAACGGGAGACATCCGCCTCGACCCAGGACAGATCGGCCGGCGGCACCCGCTCGATGCCGGCCAGGCGCAACTGATCCAGCTGCCTATCGAGGGTATGCATGGCATCCCGCCGCTGATTGCCGTGGAAATGCGAGGCCCCGGCGGCGATGCCCGACCATTCCGGCCGGCGGCGGCGGGGAAAGACGTGCAAATACAGGCTGGAGCGACCGGAGGTCTGCAAATCGTAAACCCGATCGAAGCCGCCCCGGCGCAATCGCCGGGCCAATTCCAGCCAAAGGGCCGGCTCGTACCATTTCGGCCGCAGGTCGAGCCAGATCCAGTCGATCCAGGGGCAAGGCGCCATGAAGTCGGCAAAGGCGGGCGTGGTCAGCAGGGTGATGCGGGCCTCGGGATGATGGCCGCGGATCGCCTGCAAGGGCCCCAGGGACTGGATCAGGTCACCCAGGGCGCCGTGACGAATGACTAAAATCTCGCTGCCTGACATCGAATACCAATAACCCCTGATATTACGTCAGCAGCGACTGGTAGACCTCGAGGGTGCGGCGGCACATCAACGAGACGGTGAAGTTCTCCAGCACGTTGGCCCGGCCGGCCTCGGCGATGCGCTGGCGTGCCGCCCGATCCAGGGCCAGGGCCTGATCCAGCGCCGCCGCCAGGGCACGGGCGTCGCCCGGCGGCACCAGCCAGCCGGTCTCGCCCGGTCGCACGGTCTCCCTGGCGCCGCCATGGTCGGTGGCGATCACCGGCCGGCCCATGGCCTGGGCTTCCACCGCGACACGGCCGAACCCCTCGGGATCGGTCGAGGCGGACACCACGACGTCGGCCAGCATGTAGGCCGCCGGCATGTCGCGGCAATGGTCGACAAGGCGCACCACTTCGTTCAATTGCAAACGGTCCGCCAACCGCTCCAGTTCCGCGCGATAACCCTCGCGCCCCTGGTCGCCGCCGACCAGCACGCAGCAGATGTCCTTGCGGTCGAGCAGCGCCAGCGCCTCGATCAACACCGCCTGACCCTTCCAGCGGGTTAGGCGGCCGGGCAGCATGACCACCGGACGGTCGTCGTCCAACCGCCAGCCGGACGAGGTCTGGATCATCCGTTCGGCGCTGACCCGGGCCGGATCGAACAACTCGACGTCGACGCCTCGATGGATGGTGCTGAGGCGACCGTCATCGACCTTGTAGATGCGGCGCGCGTGCTCGGCCAGGAATTCGGAAATGGCGATCACCCGGTCGCCCTTGGCCATCACCGCGTTGTAGTGGTGTTTCAGCCAATTGTGGCCATAGGGGCTGTGAAAGGTGGTCACGAAGGGCGTGTTGGTGCGCCGCGCCGCGCTGAGGGCGCTCCAGGCCGGAGCCCGGCTGCGGGCATGCACCAAATCGACGCCCAGGCGGTTGATCACCTCGGCCAGGGCGTCGGCGTTGCGCAACATGCGCAGGGGGCGTTTGCTCTGCAACGGCAATTGCACGTGCTGGGCGCCGACGCGGTCCAAATCGTGTGCCATCAGGCCACCGGCGGAGGCCACCACGGCACGCCAGCCGACCGCCCCCAAGGCACCGGCGATCTGCACGGTGCCCCGCTCGACGCCGCCCATCTCCATCGCCGGCAGCACCTGCAACACCAGTGGCCCGGCGGCTTCCGCCGCCCCCGACCGGATGCTAGATTGCCCGACAGTTTCCATCCCAGACGGCGCGTCCATGACTTCCCAAACCGAACCCCAGGCCGAACCGCGGATACTGAATAGGGCGGACGGCACCGCGATCGCCTACCATCACCACCCGGGCAAGGGCCCCGGCGTGATCTTCTGCGGCGGCTTCATGTCGGACATGACCGGGACCAAGGCCACCGCCCTGGAAGCCGCCTGTGCCAAGGCCGGGCGATCATACACGCGTTTTGATTACCGGGGCCATGGCCAGTCCAGCGGCCGTTTCGAGGACGGTACCATCGGCCTGTGGGCGGATGACGCGGTGGCGGTACTCGATCAGGCGACTCAGGGGCCGCAAGTGGTGGTCGGCTCGTCCATGGGCGGCTGGATCATGCTGCTGATGGCGCGGGCCCGGCCCGAACGCATCGCCGGCCTGGTCGGCATCGCCCCGGCGCCGGATTTCGTGCTGCGCATGTGGCAGGACTATCCGGAGGAAATCCGCCAGACCCTGCGACGGGACGGGGTCTACCGGGCGCCGTCGGAATACAGCGACGAACCCTATGCCATCACTATGCGGCTGATCGAGGAGGGCCGGCAGAACCTGGTGCTGCAGGAACCGCTGGCGGTGGACTGCCCGGTGCGCATCCTGCACGGCATGCAGGATCCGGACGTGCCCTGGCGGCAATCGCTGGAGATCGTCGAGCTGCTGCAGGGCGACGATATCGCCGTGACCTTCGTGAAGAACGGCGATCACCGCCTGTCCGAACCCGGTGACATCGAGCGGCTGCTGCAGACCGTGGAAACCCTGGCCCGGCAAGTCGGCTGAACCGAACGCACGATCTGCCGCTCGGGCGGCCGGGATTGTCGGCCGGCCACCGGATGCCGTGTTCAAGACCGGGTCAGCGGTTCGATATGGCACGGTCATATGTGCCAAATTGGCGCATTGAAATCCTCCATTGATTTCCGATTGGCTGAAAACCGCGATTTTTCCGTGCCAGAAAAGTTGGCACGGTGTTTGCAATGTATTGAGTGAAGGCCGATAGGCGATAGCCCGCCGGCTTTCAGCGACGCATTGCTTTTTCTCTCCAGCCAGTCGCATGTGCCCTCAGGCGGCTGGTGAAACTCAAAGCGCGGACCGCCTCGGCGGCCCGCGCCTTTCTTTTTGAGAAACCGGCTACGATGGGTTGCGCGGTTATACCAAATTGCGCTGATAGGGACCCATTGAGATCGCGCCCGCGCTCCCTCGGGTAGGAGTGGAGCCGCCGGCGATGTGGGACATCGTCAAGGCTTCACGACGCCATCCGAGG
>JASLMH010000179.1 GCA_030746635.1 Alphaproteobacteria bacterium
GCGTTTCCTGGTCAAGGGCAAGCCCAGCTATGCCGGCCCCTGGATGCTGTTCGGCAAGCCCCGCTGGCCGGAATGGGGGCGGTTGACCGAACTGCTGCGCCAGCCGAGGGACGAACAGCGGGTCCTCGGCATGTATGACGACAGCTTCACCGTCGAGCGGGCCCGCGAATACCACGAGGCGACCTATTCCATCGGCATGGGCGCCGCCCGCCGCTTCCACAAACAGGTCGACCTGTCGGGCCGCAAGCGGATCATGGATCTGGGCGGCGGCTCGGGCTGTTACTGCATCATCGCGGCGCAGACCTATCCGGAGATCACCGCCGTGGTGCTGGACCTGCCGCCGGTGGTGGTGGTGACCCGGGAATTCGTCGCCCAGAACGGCGTCGGCGACCGGGTCACGGCGGAACCCTGCGATTTCACCGCCGATGCCCTGCCCACCGACGCCGACGTGGCGATCATGGCCTCCAACCTGCCGCAATACAGCCGCGACATCGTCACCGGCGTGGTCCAGCGGGTGCATGACGCCCTGCTGCCGGGCGGCGAATTCCACCTGATCGGCGAAATCCTCGACGACGACCGCCGGGGGCCGATCGCGCCGGCCCTCTGGGGCCTCTCGGAGGCGGTCAGCAACTCCACCGGCCTGGCCCATTCGGTCGGCGACGTCGTCGGCTATTTCGAAAAGGCCGGCTTCCGGGAGATCGCCGCCAGCGAGTTCATCCCCGGCACCCTGACCCGGGCCACCGGCGTCAAGGCCGCCTGATCGGTTCCACCGACTGTGATGTAGTAATCACACACTAAATGATTGTGCGGAACTTCCGTTTCTTAACATTCGAATATTACGATATTCCAAAGGTAATAGCGGTAATACTTCCGCAATACATTTTTGTTTTCATAACGCCAAATCTTCCACGACGACGACTGGATGGAGAAGGGGTTATGAGGATTCGCTCGTTGAGCCTGATGTGGAAACTTGTGCTGCCGGTGCCTTTGGCGCTGGCGGTGGTGATCCTGCTGGGCTGGTATTTCATCCCGCAGTGGACCACCAAAAACGCCGTCGATTCAGCGGTCGCGTCGGCGGCCGAGACGGTGTCGCAGTTCAAGACCATTCGCGGCTACTACACCAAGAATATCATCGCCAAGGTGAAGGCGAACGGTTCGATCAAGCCGGCGATCAAGCACCAGGGCGTGCCGAACACGGTGCCGCTGCCGGCCACCTTCATCCATGACGTCAGCAAGTTGCTGGAGAAGCAGGACACCAAGGTGCGGCTGTACAGCGCCTACCCGTTCCCCAACCGGGCGACGCGGGAGTTGGACGATTTCCAGCGGGAAGCCTGGGACTATCTGAACGCAAATCCGGCGGCCACATTCAGCCGCCGGGAAACCGTCGATGGCCGGGCCGTGGTGCGGGTCGCCATGGCCGACAAGATGGTCGCCAAGGGCTGCGTCACTTGCCACAACGCCCACCCCGACACGCCGAAGAACGATTGGAAGTTGGACGACGTGCGCGGCGTGCTCGAGGTCGACATGGCGATCGAGCCGCAGTTGGCCGCCGGCCGCTCCCTGGCCAACCGCATCGCCTTGTTCGCCGCTCTGGCCGGACTGTTGATCGCGGCCCTGGCCGCCTTTGGCGCCCGCGGCGTGGCCCAGCCGGTGAAACGGATGACCGAGGCCATGAAACAGTTGGCCGACGGCGAGCGCGAGATCGACGTACCCGGCAAGGATCGCGGCGACGAGGTCGGCCTGATGGCCCAGGCGGTGGAGGTGTTCAAGGAGAACGCCGCGGCCGTGGAGCAATTGCAGCGGGAACAGGAAGAGCAACAAGAGAAGACGGCGGAGGAGACCCGCCAGGCCGCCCTGGCCCTGGCCGACGAATTCGACGAAAACGTCGGCGGCGTGGTCGGCGCCGTATCGGCCGCGGCCGACCACATGCAGTCTTCCGCCAAGGTGATGACCTCGACCGCCGATGAGAGCACCCAGCGCAGCTCGGCGGTGGCGGCGGCGGCCGAGCAGGCCAGCGCCAACGTACAGACCGTGGCCACGGCGACCGAGGAACTGTCGGCCTCGTTGCAGGAAGTCAGCCGCCAGGTGGCGGAATGCGCCTCGATCACCCAGCAGGCCTCGACCGAGGCCGGGCGAACCAACGAGGAAATCACCGTCCTGGCCGAAACGGCCGAGAAGATCGGCGACGTCATCGATCTGATCAACGACATCGCCTCGCAGACCAATCTTCTCGCCTTGAACGCCACCATCGAGGCCGCCCGCGCCGGTGAAGCCGGCAAGGGTTTCGCCGTAGTCGCCTCGGAAGTAAAGAATCTGGCCAGCCAGACCGCCAAGGCGACGGAAGAGATCGCCGGCCAGATCGCCGGCATCCAATCCGCCACCGGCAACTTCGTCGAGGCCATCGGCAAGGTCAGCGGGACCATCGAGCAGGTGAACGAAATCGCCGGTTCGATCGCCGCCGCCGTCGAGCAACAGAATGCCGCCACCGGCGAGATCAGCCGCAGCGTGCAGGAAGCCTCGTCGGCGACCCAGGAGGTCTCGCGCAATATCGGAACGGTCAGCGAGGCCGCCGCGCAGACCGGTGGTGCTGCCGGTGAGGTCGAGGCGGCGGCCGGCGATCTGAGCCACCAGTCGGAGACCTTGCGTGATACCGTCGACGGCTTCCTGGCCAAGGTGCGCGCGGCCTGACCGACCACGTTATCGGCAGAAAACAGCTCTCCGTCCGAAAGGGCGGGGAGCTTTTTCTTGCCCTTGGCGGGGCTGGCCGCTGCGGCGTCGGCCCGAATGGTCGTAGACTGGGCCGGTATTCGAATCGATCGGCGCCACAGGGAACCAGGTCTCAACATGAACGACACGGCAATTCTGCGGCCCGGCGCCGTCGCCCTGGTGACCGGCGCCTCCGCCGGCATCGGCGGGGCGGTGGCCGAGGCGTTGAGCGCCCGCGGCGCCAGGGTGATCTGCGCTGCCCGCCGGCTGGAACGGCTGCGGGACTTGGTGGAGGCACTGTCGACGCCGGGCCTGGCCCTGGAGCTCGACGTCGCCGACGGCGCCTCCACGAGGGAGCTGATCGAGCGGCTGCCGGCCGATTGGCGGCAGATCGATATCCTGGTCAACAATGCCGGCCACGACCTGGGCGGCCGCAGCCCGTTTCAGGATCGTGAACCGGCCGACATCCAGGCGGTCATCGAGACCAATGTCGCCGGGCTGTTGCAGGTCACCCGGGCGGTATTGCCGGGCATGCACGAACGGGGTCGCGGCCATATCGTCAACGTCGGCTCGGTCAACGGCTTCGAGTGGGCCGCCGACAGCACGGTCTATGTGGCCAGCAAGTTCGCGGTGCATGGCTTCACCGCCAGTCTGCGCCAGGAGTTGACGGGCAGCGGCCTGCGGGTCAGCGAGATCATGCCGGGCACGGTACGCACCGAGTTCGCCGCCGCCCGCTGGCGCGGCGATGAGGCCCGGGCGGGGGCGTTCTACGAGAGCCGGGGGGCCGTTCTATCGCCCGTGGACGTGGCCGAGGCGACGGTGTTCGTCCTGGAGCGGCCACCCCACGTCAACATCTCCGACCTGGTGCTGCGTCCGGCGTGAAGGCCGCCTCGTCCCAATCATCCTTCGAGACGCGCCTGCGGCGCTCCTCAGGGTGAGGACGAGGCCTACATTTTAAGGATTTCCTCCTCACGCTGAGGAGGGCGCGTAGCGCCCGTCTCGAAGCGCGTCTGCGGCCTGACGACTTTGCGGTTTGATGGCGCGCGTCAATCGCCCCCGGCCGCCGGGTCCCGGGTCGGCACCTGGATGTCGCTGCCCTGGCCGATCGCCACGGATTCGCCCAACGAGGCCGGCTTGCCGTCATTGTCGCCGCTTTCCGCGATCTGCCGGCCCAGGGCATGGATGACCGGGATATCGCCTTCCGCCAGGGCGGCCAGCCTGGGCTTGCGGGCCAGGGCGGCCTCGACATAAGGCGCCAGTTCCTCGGCTTTCCTAGCCTCCCGTTCCGCCTCGCCGTCCTTGAAGGTGGGCATCACCTCGGCCGCGAAAAGCTCCAGGGATTGGCAGATATGGTCGTGCCGGTTGCGGCCTGATTGCTGGATGAAGATCACCTGATCGACGCCGGCATCGGCGAACAGGGCCAGGCGTTCGCGCAATTGTCCAGGCGTGCCGATGGCGCTGCCGCCACCACCGCCCGTCGGCAGGCTGTCCTTGACGGCCTGGAAACGCTGCCAGATGTCGGTGCGGCCCGGCGTGTGGTCGCCAAAGATGTAGTGGTGGCCCAGGGCGTAGCCGAAGAACTGAAAACCTTCCAGGCCCCGGGCCCGGGCCTCGTCCTCGTCAGGGTGGCAGGAGAAGCCGGTGACCATGGCGATGTTGGCGTTGACGGCGTGGCCGATCGGCACGCAGGCATCGGACTTGATGATGTCGTAGTACTCGCCGACCCATTTCACCGCCTCGGCCGGATCGACGAAGGCGAAGGTCAGGGCGCCGACGCCGGCGCGGGCCGCCATGTGGATGGTCTCGCGCCGCGAGCAGGCGACCCAGATCGGCGGATGCGGCCGCTGCAGCGGTTTCGGCACCAGGTTGCGGCAGGGCATGGAGAAGTACTTGCCCTCGAAACCCGGATAGGGGTCCATGGTCAGCAGGTTGGCGCATTGCTCGGTGGTCTCGCGCCACATCTCCCGCTTCGCCTCGACCGATACGCCGAAACCGGCAAGCTCGGCGGCGGCGGAGCTTTCGCCGGTGCCGAATTCCACCCGGCCGTCCGAGACCAGGTCGAGGGTGGCGATGCGCTCGGCGACCCGGGCCGGATGGTTGTAGCCCGGCGGCATCAGGACAATGCCGTGGCCCAGGCGGATGTTCTTGGTGCGTTGCGAACAGGCGGCCAGGAACACTTCCGGGGCCGAGGAATGGGAATATTCCTCCAGGAAGTGATGTTCCACCTCCCAGGCGTAGTCGATGCCCAGGCGATCGGCCAGTTCGACCTCGTCCAGGGCTTCCTTGAACAGGCGGTGCTCGTCGCCGTCGTTCCACGGCCGCGGTATTTGATGCTCGTAAAACACGCCGAACTTCATGGCGTTTCCTCCCCTGGCTTGGAGCCGTTGGCTCTGCAATCCGGCTGGGTAATAGCATTTTCCGCAACGGCGGGGTCAATACCAAAGGCAATTGCTATAGGCTGCGATCGCAGATCTTGGAGGTCCCGATGAAATTGCACGATTCCCCCACCTCGCCGTTCGCTCGGAAAGTCCGCGTCCTACTGCTGGAGACCGGCCTGGACGGCCGGGTCGACAAGACCGCCCGGGCGGTGACGCCGACCAGCCCGATTGACGCGGTCAACGCCGACAACCCGATCGGCAAGGTGCCGGCCCTGGTTACCGACGACGGCCTGTCGCTGTATGACAGCCCGGTGATCTGCGAATATCTGGACGGCCAGCAGGACGGGCCGAGGATGTTTCCGGCCGAGGGGCCGGCGCGCTGGCTAGCGCTGCGCCGTCAGGCCCTGGGCGACGGCTTGCTGGACGCCGCCATTCTGGGTCGCTACGAGACCGCCCTGCGGCCAGAAGACTACCGCTGGCAGCCCTGGCTGGAGGCTCAGATGCTGAAGATCGAGCGGTCCTTGGATGCCATGGAGGCCGAGGCCGGTGCCCTGGGCGATGGGGCCGACATCGGCACCATCACCATCGCCTGCGCCCTGGGCTACCTGGACTTCCGTTATGGCGACAACGATTGGCGGGCCGGCCGGCCGGGACTGGCCGCCTGGTACGAAGGCTTCGCCCAGCGGCCGTCCATGCGGGAAACCGAGCCGCCCGACGCCGACCCGTTGAAACAATAGGAGCGCGCCCTGTCCCGTTCATCCTTCGAGACGCGCCTGCGGCGCTCCTCAGGATGAAGTGCTCCTCACGCTGAGGAGGGCGCGGAGCGCCCGTCTCGAAGCATGACTACGGGATATTCCATCCGCGCCGGGTCGGTCAGTGGACCTGTTTTTCCTCGCCCTCCCAATACGGCTTGCGCAGTTCGGTCTTGAGGATCTTGCCGGCGCCCGACAGGGGCAGCGGTTCGGGATGGAATTCGACGCTGCGCGGGCATTTGTAGTTGGCGATCACCTCGTGGCAGTGGCCGATGATCTGCCCCTCGTCGACCGCTTCGCCCTCCTTCAGGCGGACGATGGCGTGCACCTGTTCGCCCCATTTTTCATGGGGTATACCGATCACCGCGCATTCGGCGACGCCGGGATGCTGGTAGATGGCGTTCTCGACCTCGGCCGAATAGACGTTCTCGCCGCCGGAGATGATCATGTCCTTGACCCGGTCGACCACGTAGACGAAGCCGTCCTCGTCCATGCGGCCGCCGTCGCCGGTGTGCAGCCAGCCATTGCGCAGGGTTTCCGCCGACATCTCCGTCTGGTTCCAATAGCCCAGCATGACGTTCTCGCCACGGCCGCAGATTTCCCCGACGGTATCGGGCGGCATCTCGTTGTCGTCCTCGTCGACGATGCAGACCTCGACGCCGGGAATGGCCTGCCCGGCCGATTTCATCTTGCCGGCCAGCGGCCCATCGGTGACGTGCCTCTCGGGCCCCAGCATGGTCAGCACCGGCCCGGCCTCGGTCTGGCCGTAGGCCTGGTGGAAACCGGCGTTGGGGATCACCTCCATGGCCTTGTTGATCACCGCCTCCGGCATCGGCGAGGCGCCGTAGAGCACGTCCTGCAGGCTGGAGAGATCGTAGTTCCCTGCCTCGGGGTGGTTGACCACCATGTTGACCATGGTCGGCACCAACAGGACCAGGCTGACCCGCTTGTTCTGCATCGCCTCCAGGGTGGCGATGGGCTCGAAGGCGGTGATGATGGTGCTGGTGCCGGCCATCGAGGCGATGCAGAAGGTCGCCGCGCCGTTGGCCAGGTGGAACATCGGCGCCGCGTGCAGGTAGTTGGTGTCGGCCCGGAAGCCGGCGACGCCGGCGAACTGGATGGCGTTGAGCAAAAGGTTGCGGTGGCTCAGCATCACGCCCTTGGAGCGGCCGGTGGTGCCGCCGGTATAGAACAGCCCGGCCAGTTCGTGGCCACCCTTGTCGATCGGCGGCATCTCCTCGACGCCGTCGATCAGGCCTTCGAAGGACAGCATGCCCTCGGGCGCGGCGCCGTCGCCGACATGAACGATGGTCTTCACCGTGTCCATCTGGCCCTGCAGCTTCGGCAACAGCGGGGCGAAATTATCATCGATCAGCAGCGTGGTGGCGCCGGAATCGTTCAGCCAATAGAGGATCTCGGGCGGGGCGAGGCGGGTGTTGATCGGCACGAAGACGCCGCCGGCCCAGGGCACGGCGAAGAAGTATTCCAGGTAGCGGTCGCTGTTCAGGGCCAGCATGGCGATGCGGTCGCCGGGTGCCAGGCCGATGCCGCGCAGACCGCCCGCGAGGCGGGCAATGCGCGAGGCGAATTCCGACCAGGTCTGTTGCCGGTCGAGATAGTCGGTGGCCAGGCCGTTGCCGTTGACTTGCGCCGCCCGGCGGATGGTGGAGCTGATACGCATGTTTCGTTGGTCCTCCCTAACTGCTGCCGTCGCTCGTTCCGGCGAATTTTCGGCGCTAGTTAACCTGTTTCTCGTGACCTTCCCAGTACGGTTCCCGCAGTTGCGCCTTGAGGATCTTGCCGGCGCCCGACAGGGGCAGGGGCTCGGCCTTGAACTCGACGCTACGCGGGCATTTGAAGCCGGCGATCAGTTGCTGGCAATGCTCGATGATCTGTTCCTCGCCAAGGTTCTGGCCGTCATGCAGGTGGACGATGGCGTGCACCCGCTCGCCCCATTTGTCGTCGGGCACGCCGATAACGGCGCATTCGGCGACGCCCGGGTGCTGGTAGATGGCGTTCTCCACCTCGGCCGAATAGACGTTCTCGCCGCCGGAGATGATCATGTCCTTGACCCGGTCGACGATGTAGACGAAGCCCTCGTCGTCCATGCGGGCGCCGTCGCCGGTGTGCAGCCAGCCATCGCGTTTCGCCGCCGCGGTTAGTTCCGGCTGGTTCCAGTAGCCCAGCATGACGTTGTCGCCGCGGGCGCAGAGTTCGCCCACCGTGTCGGCCGGCACTTCCTTGTCGTCCTCGTCGACGATCTTCAACTCGACCCCCAACAGGGCCTGGCCGCAGGAGCCCAGCTTGCCGATCTCGGGGTCGGTGATGTGGCGTTCGGGCTCCAGGATGGTCAGGATCGGCGCCGATTCCGTTTGGCCGTAGGCGTGATGGAACCGGGTGTGGGGCATCACTTCCATGGCTCGGCGAACGACCGCTTCGGGCATCGGCGAGGCGCCGTACATGATGTCCTTCAGACTCGAGAGGTCATAGCTTTCGACGTCCGGGTGGTGGACCGCCATGTTGATCATCGTCGGCACCCACAGGGTGATGGTGATGCCGTGTTCCTGTATCGCGCCCAGGGCGGCCGTCGGTTCGAAGCTGGGGATGATCACCGAGGTGCCGGCGACGGTGGCGATGGCGTAGGTCGAGGTGCCGTCGGCGATGTGGAACATCGGCGCGGCGTGCAGGTAGACCGAGCTCTTGCGATAGCCGACCGTGGGGGCGAACTGCAGGGCGTTGTACATGACGTTGTGCTGGCTCAACATCACGCCCTTGGACCGGCCGGTGGTGCCGCCGGTGTAGTACAGCATCGCCAGATCGTCGCTGGCCGTATCGGCGGCCGCGACGGCCGAGGCGCCGTCCAACACCCCCTCGTAGGCGGTCAGGCCGGCCGGTACCTCGCCGTCGCCCAGGTAGACCACGTGCCGGAGGCTGTCCAACTGGTCCTGGATCTTCGGCAGCACGCCGACGAAGGCGTCGTCGACCATCAGCACGCTGGCGCCGGAATCGTTCAGCCAATAGACGATTTCCGGTGGCGCCAGGCGGGTGTTGATCGGGACCAGGACGAAGCCGCCCCAGGGCACGCCGAAATAGGCTTCCATATAGCGGTCGTTGTTCAGGGATAGGACGGCGACCCGGTCGCCCCGTTGTAGGCCGAGGCGGCCCAGGCCGTCGGCCAGGCGGGAGATGCGGTCGCCGAACTGCGTCCAATCGTGGCTTCTGCCCTGGAATTCGGTGGCCGTGGTGCGGCCATTGACCTGCACGTTGCGCTGAATGGTGCTGCTGATCTTCATGACGTGGCGACTCCCAAGAAATGCGCCCGCCCGCCTTCCCCAAGGCGGCGTGGTTTGCCATGTTCTAGCCGAGCCTGGGGCCGCCGTGAAGCCCGCCGTTGCCGGAGAAGGGGAAGATCATGACGATCGATTTATGGCTGTTGGTGTGGGCCGTTCTGTTGGCCCTGGCGCAAATGGGCATCGCCAGCACCCTGGCGAAGACCCAAACGGGCATCGCCTATTCCATTGGTCCGCGCGATCGGCCGTTCGAGCTGACGGGAATGGCCGGGCGGATGGAGCGGGCCTACCGTAACCTGCTGGAATCATTGCCCATGTTTGCCACCCTGGTGCTGGTGGTCCACGTCAGTGGCCAAGCCAACGACTGGTCGGCCCTGGGGGCGCATCTCTATTTCTGGGGGCGCTTGGCCTACCTGCCGGCCTACGCCGTGGGTCTGCCCTGGCTGCGCACGGTGATCTGGCAGATCGCCATGATCGGCCTGGTGATCATTCTGCTGCAACTGTTTCTGTGATCCGATTGGTCAGTTGGCCGGCGGTGGCGGCCCGGCAACTGGCCAGGATCGCCGCGGCGAAGTCGTCGTCGTCCACCGCCCGGGCCAGGGTCAGGCCGCCGACACACAGGGCAATGGCGGTCAGGGCCCGGGGGTCGTCGTCGCGTGCTGGATCCTGGTCCGGCAGGCCACGGGCGAATTCCATCGCCAGCTCCCGCAGCCGTTCGGTATAGGCCCGCCGGGCCGGCTTGCCGGCGCGGGCGACGTCGACCGACAGCGCCGCCAGCATACAGCCGCGCCCGACGGTGGTGCGGTTGGCCAGGCCCAGGTAGCCCTCGACCAGCTCCAGCGCCTCGGCCGTCAGCTCGTCCCGGCTGTCCCCGGTGCGCCGGCGCATCATGGCGTTGAAGCCGTGTTCGCCGGCCAGCACCTGGGCCAGCAGATCGGCCTTCGAGCGGAAATAGCCGTAGAAACCGCCCCGGGTCAGCCGGGACGCCGCCATGATCCGGTCGATGCCGACGCCGTGATAGCCGTGCCGGCGGAACAGGCTGCCGGCCTTGCCGAGGATTCGCCGCCGCGTGGTGTCCTTGTGTTCCGGTCGGTAGCGCATTTTGTCCCACTTGACTCTCTATGGCATGTTGATTGTAATGCAATTTACATGTCGATCAACATGTAATGGAGCCCCCGCATGACCGATGTCGAGCTGATCCAGTTCAAGCTGTCGCACTACAACGAGAAAGCGCGCTGGGCGCTCGACTACAAATCGATACCGCATCGCCGAACCAGCCTGCTGCCGGGCCCGCATACCCCCAAGATCACCAAGATGACCGGGCGCAGCCAGGTGCCGGTGCTGCGTCTGGGCGACGAGATCGTCTTCGAGACCGTCCGCATCATCGATGAATTGGAACGCCGCTATCCCGAACCGGCGCTCTACCCCGCCGACGCCGGCGATCGGGCCAGGGCGCTGGAGATCCAGGACTGGTTCGATGCGGAGGTCGGGCCGATGGTTCGCCGCGGTGTCTTCGCCGCCATGATCGGCGACGGCCGCTATGTCTGCGGCATGTTCGACAGCGACCGTGGCCTGCTGACCCGAACGGCCTATCGCGCCACCTTTCCCTTCGTCCGCGGCCTGATGAAGAAGTCCATGGGCATCACCGACGAGGCCTCGGTGCGCGAGGCCCACGCCGTGACCGACAAGGCGCTGCAATTCGTTGCTGATCAGGCGGGG